>JBOGXT010000338.1:0-13781 GCA_050694635.1 Thermoleophilaceae bacterium | reverse complement strand
GAGCGGGCGGCGCTCGAGCCAGGCGAGCGTGTCGCGCAGCCCGGCCACCGGGCCCACCACGGTGATGGCGGGCGGGCGCACGCCGGCCTCGCTCACGCGCTCGGCGATCTCGGCGAGCGGGGCGGTGATCGTGCGCTGGCCGGGCAGCGTGCCGCGGGCCACCACGGCCGCCGGCTGGTCGGGATCGCGCCCCGACGCGCGCAGCCGCTCGGAGATCAGCGGCAGGTTGCGAACCCCCATGTAGAACACGAGGGTGCCGGGAAACCGGCCCAGCGCCTCCCAATCGAGAGTCGACCCCTCCTTGGCGGGGTCCTCGTGGCCGGTCACGAAGGCGACAGCGGATGCCTCGTCGCGGTGCGTCACGGGGATGCCGGCGTAGGCGGTGGCGGCAACGCCCGCCGTCACACCGGGCACGACCTCGAACGGAACCCCGGCCGCCGCCAGCGCCTCGGCCTCCTCGCCGCCGCGTCCGAACACGAACGGGTCGCCGCCCTTGAGGCGCACCACGCGGCGCCCGGCTCGGCCCAGCTCCACGAGCACATCGTTGATCTCGTCCTGCTCCATGCCCGCCGCGCCCGGCTCCTTGCCGACGTACCTGAGCTCCGCGTCCGCGCGCGCTCCGTCGAGCGCCCCGGGCGGGATCAGCCGGTCGTAGAGGATCGCGTCGGCGGACGCGATCAGCTCGAGCGAGCGCCGGGTCATCAGTCCCGGATCGCCCGGCCCGGCCCCCACGAGATAGACCATGCCCCCGGCCATCGCGGAGACGCTACCCGGCGAACGCCTCGGCTTCGGCGAGCAGCTCCCGGGCGCCGGCTGCCTCGAGCCGTCGTGCGACCTCGTGGCCGAGGGCCACCGGGTCCGTGGCGTCGCCGTCCAGCTCGTCCCGGATCCAATGGGAGCCGTCGGGCAGCCCGACGAAGGCGGTGAGGTGGAGGCCGCCATTCACCGGCCAGGCATACGCCCCGATCGGCGTGTTGCAGGTGGCCTCCAAGGCGGTCACGACCGCGCGCTCGGCGGTGAGAGCGACGACGGCGGCGCGGTCGGTGAGCGCCGAGGCGGCCTCGGCGGCAACGGCATCGTCCGTACGTGCTTCGAGTGCAAGGCAGCCCTGGCCGGGAGCCGGCACCAGCTCGGCCAGCGGCCTTCCCTCGTTGCCCCGGTCGAGACGGACCAACCCGGCACGAGCGAGCACGATCGCCTCGAAATCGCCGTCGGCCAGCCGCCGCAGGCGGGTGTCCACGTTGCCTCGCAGCTCCCGCACCTCCAGGTCGGGTCGCAGGGCGAGCAGCTGCGCCCGCCTGCGCACGCTCGCGGTCCCGACCACGGCGCCATCGCCCAGCTCGTCGAGGGAAGACGCGCCGCAGAGCGCGTCGAGGGGGTCGGCGCGCTCCGGCACGCCCACGATGGAGAGCCCAACGGGCAACCGTGCCGGCACGTCCTTCGCCGAGTGCACGGCGAGATCCACCTCGCCGGCGAGCAGGGCCTGCTCGATCTCCTTCACGAAACGCGACTTGTCGTTCCGGTCGCCGGAGGTCGTGATCGGCACGATCTCGGAGCCACCGAGTCGCTCTGCCACCCAGCGCGCCTGCGCCAGCGCCAGCGCGCTACCGCGAGTGCCGAGCCTGATCACGGAGCGGCACGACCTCCGCCTCCACGGCATCCAGTCCGAAGAGCTCCCGGATCGTATGGAGGTAGTGATAGGACGACCGGTCCTTGAGGCGCACGGTCGGCTCGTGCAGCAGCCGTGAGACAACGGCCCGCGCCATCACCTCGACCCGCTCGCGGTCGGCCGTCGACAGCGACTCCCAGCGCGACTCGTTCTCCCGCAGCACCTGCTCCACCACCTCGTCGGCACGCCGCCGGAGGGCGGAGATCGTGGGCACCACGTCGAGGCTGGCCATCCAGTCCTGGAACCGGGCGACCTCCTCGCGCACGAGCACGAGCGCTTCGGCCGCCTCGGCCTCGCGGGCGTCCATGTTGCGCGCCACGGCGCGCTGGAGGTCGTCCATGTCGTACAGCGCGATGCCGGGGCAATCGCGCACGCTCGGCTCGATGTCGCGCGGAACCGCCAGGTCGATCAGCACGAGCGGCCGGCCCATGCGCGAGGCGGCCACGAACTCGAGCTCCTCGCGGCCCACGATCTGGTGCGGGGCGCCGGTGGACGTGACGACGATGTCGGCCGCCTCGAGCTCGCGCGGCATGTCGTCGAACGTCACGGCGCGGCCGCCGAAGCGCTGGGCGAGCCCGAGCGCGCGGTCGTAGCGGCGGTTGGCCACGAACAGCGTCTTCACGCCGCGATCGCGCAGCGCCCGGGCGGTCAACTCGGCGTTCTCGCCGGCGCCGATCACCAGCACGCGGCGCTCGGACAGGTCACCGAGGAACCGCGCGGCCAGCTGCACGGCGACCGTCGGCACCGAGACGTTGGTGCGCGCAATCCCGGTCTCGCTGCGCACGCGCTTGCCGGCGGCCAGCGCGTCGCGGAACAGGCGGTTCGAGACGGGTCCGCTCACGCCCTCGACCAGAGCCATCTCATATGCGCGCTTCACCTGGCCCTGGATCTCCGCCTCGCCGACGATCATCGAGTCGAGCCCGCCCGTGACAGCGAACAGGTGCTCGACCGTCTCGCGACCTCGCAGCGAGTAGAGCGACCCGAGCAGCTCGGTGGGCCGCAGGCCGGCCTGGCGCGACAGGATGGCGAGCGCCGCGTTCTCGGCCTCGAGGGCGTCGGCGGTGACCAGGTAGAGCTCGGTGCGGTTGCAGGTGAAGAGCGCGACGGCCTCGTGGATCGACTCGTGCTCGGTCAGCTCGGCCAGCACGCGCGCGGCCCGGCCGGTGGGCAGGGCGATCCGCTCGCGCAGCTCCAGTGACGCGGTCTTGTGCGACGCGCCCAGCGCCAGCAGCTCGCCGGTCATTCGTCCTCCTCAGAAGCAAGTTCGGTCAGCTCGCGGTCGACGCGGGCGATCTTCGCGCCGATGATCGCCACGTAGACCACGATCAGCGCGAGGAACACCACGTACGCGCCCGCGACGTACTTGCCCGCCTCGTCAAGCGGCAACGCGGGCATCGAGCCTCCTCCGCAGCTTCTTCAGCTGCATGGACGCGTGCTTCGCCGTCAACTCGAGCTTCCACAACGTGACGAACAGCAGCGCCATCGCGAGCAGCGACACCAGGAAGGTCAGGCGCATGTCGCCGGGCAGGCTGCCGCCCGTCTGCGAGAGCACACGCGGGTGGGTGTAGGCCTCGGCCAGCCGCACGGCCGCGAAGTTGAGCGGCACGAAGGCCCCCGCCACGATCGCGAACACCGACGAGTAGCGCGCCTGGCGCTCGGGATCCTCGATCGAGAAGCGCAGGGGGTAGTAGACGCAGTAGAGGAGGAAGACCACCAGGAACGAGACCAGCACCGGCTCGTCCCACACCCACCAGTGCCCCCAGGACGCCTTGGCCCAGATCGAGCCCGTGACCAGCACGCCGACACCCAGGATGATCGACAGGTGGATCGCCACGTACGAGCGCAGGTCCCAGGAGGGGTCGCCGGACCTCAGGTGCCTGATCGCCATCATGCCTCCGGCCACGAAGCCGAACAGCGCGACGATCGCCATCGGCACGTGCACGTAGAAGATCTTCTGGACGAAGCCCTGGTCGGCGTCGAGCGGCGCGTAGAAGAAGACGAGCGCCATCGCGGTCGTGAGAGTCACGACGGTGGCGATGGAGAGGGGCCCGAGGCCCTTCGAATACATCAGTCCTCGAGCAGGAAGTCGAAGACGGCAACAGAGAGAAGCACGAACACCACATCGTAAAGAGTGAGCAGCCCGAGCCAGCGGCCCAGGTCCTCGGGACCCTGGTCCTGGCGCAGGAACGGCTCCGTCGCCTGGGCGCCCGCGATCAGGAGCGGCACCAGCAAGGGCAGCAGCAGGAGCGGCACGATCAGCTCGCGGGCGCGGGTCTCCGCCGCCAGCGCGGCCACGAGCGTGCCGACGGATGCGATGCCGAGGTTCGCGAGCAGCAGGATCAGGAGCAGCTCCGGCAGCGCGCCGCCCAGGCCGGGGCCGAGCAGCAGCAGCCCGAAGGCGGGCACGGCCACGACCTCGACCCCCACGAGGAACAACAACAGCGCGCTCGCCTTGGCAAGGAACAGCGACGTGCGGTCGATCGGCGCCAGCAGCAGCGCGTCGATGCCGCCCTGCTCGCGCTCGGCGGCGAACAGCCTCGTCACGCCGATCACCGCGGCGAGCAGGAGCGTCACCCACAGCACGCCGGAGGCCAGCTCGCCGTCGAGCGAGTCGCGGTCGAGGCCGAAGTGGAACAGCACGTAGACCGTGAGCGTGAACAGCGTCATCGCCGGCACGGACTCCTTCGTTCGCAGCTCGAGCAGCAGGTCCTTGTGCAGGATGGCGCCCGTCGCGCGGATCACCGGTACAGCTCCTCGCCCTCGCCGACGGGGCGTCCGCGCTTCAGGCGGAGCACCGCGTCGGCTTCGGCGACCGCGCCCTCGACGTCGTGGCTCACCAGCACCCGCGTCCGTCCCGAGGCGCGGCCGATCAGCGGCTCCAGCAGCTCGGCGGCCGCGGGGTCCAGGTTCGCGCGCGGTTCGTCCAGGAGCAGCAGAGCCGGGTCGTGCAGCACCGCGCGGGCCACGGCCAGGCGCTGGACCATGCCGCGCGAGAGCTCCCGCAAGGGGTCGTCAGCGCGGCGCTCCATGCCCACGGCGCCGAGGAGCTGGTCGATCCTGGCGGCGGCCACGCCGTGCAGGCGGGCGTGGTAGCGCAGGTTCTCCCGCCCGCTCAGCTCGCGGTACAGGAGCGGCTCGTGGCCGAGGTAGCCGACCCGGTCGGGCAGCTTCCAGCGCTCGCCCGGAAGGAGGGCGTCGAGCACGCGGGCGCTGCCGCCGTGGGGGCGCAGGAGCCCGGCGAGCACGCGGAGCAGTGTGGTCTTGCCGGCCCCGTTGCCGCCCAGCACCGCGAGCGTCTGCCCGGCCTCGAGGCGAACGCTGACGCCGGCGAGCGCGACCCGCTCGCCGAACCGCCGCTCGAGGCCGTCGAGCTCGATCGCCGCCACGGGCGGAAGCCTAGGCAGCGCGCGCGGAGCCTATCCTCACCCCATGCCGCGGCTGGTCGGCATCAACCACGTTGTGCTCGAGGTGGACGACCTCGACGAGGCGCTCGCCTTCTACGGCCGCCTGTTCGAGCTGGAGCTGCGCGGGCGCGTGCCTGGGATGGCGTTCGTCGACATGGGTGACCAGTTCTTGGTGCTCGCCGAGGGCCGCTCTCAGCCCCCGGACGCCGAGCGCCACTTCGGCCTCGTGGTGGACGATCGCGAGGAGGTGCGCCGCAAGCTCGAGGCGGTCGGCGCCGAGATCCTGCCAGGCCGCGGCCTCGACTTCCGTGACCCGTGGGGCAACCACGTGCAGGTGGTGCGGTACTCGGACATTCAGTTCTCCAAGACCGCGGAGGTGCTGGCCGGGATGGGGCTCGGCGACCTCGGCAAGAGCGAGTCGGCCCTGCGCGAGCTGCGCGAGAAGGGACTCGGCTGAACTAGGCTCGCTCGAGCGTGGTGGCGGCGTGCTTCAGGGTCGGCTCGACCACCGGCCACGACTGGTCGATCGCCTTCGGGTTGCCCGGGAAGTTGACGATCAGGGTGCGGCGGCGCACACCCGACACGCCGCGAGTGAGGATTCCCAGCGGCGTGTGGTGGCGCGAGTCGGCGCGGATCGCCTCGGCGTAGCCCGGCGCCTCGCGCTCCATCACGTCGCGGGTGGCCTCGGGCGTCACGTCGTCCGGCGTGAAGCCGGTGCCGCCGGTGGTGAAGACAAACCGCACCCGTTCGTGGTCGGCGAGCCGCTTCAGCACCGCGGCGATCTCGCCGCGGTCGTCGGACACCGTCTCGTGCGAGACCTCCAGACCGGCCGCCTCGCACAGCTCCACCAGCCTGAGTCCGGACACGTCCTCGCCCTCGCCGCGAGCGATGGACGTCGAGATCGTCAGGACCGTCGCCCTCACGATGCCGCGGCCGCCTCGCGCGCCTGCTCCACCGTGCGGTACTCGCGCAGGCTCTCGACGCGATCGTCCCGCACCGTCCACAGATGCACCTCGCGTCGATTCACCCTTACGCCGCTGGCGGCGCCGCGCACTTGATGGCGCACCACGAAGATGACCTGGTCGGGGCCGAGGTCGATCCTCTCGAGGATGTCCGTCCGCAGCTCGTCGAAGATCTCGAACAGCTCCCGCGAGTAGGAGAGCACCTCCTTGCCGTCCAGCCTGTCGGCCGAGTCGAGCTCGTCCTCGGCGGACTCCCACGAGAAGTCGGGGTGCTCCCTCCCGAGCGCGCGCAACGCGTCGACGTCGCGCCGGTTCATCGCGTCGTACAGGCGATGAATGGCCTCGAGGTGCTCGGGCTTCACGGTTCCTTGCGCCAATCGTGGCGCCCGCCGGTCTTCTCGAGCAGCTCCACCGCCTCGATCGAGACGCCGCGCTCGAGCCCCTTGACCATGTCGTAGACCGTCAGCGCGGCCACCGCGGCGGCGGTCATCGCCTCCATCTCCACGCCGGTCCGGGCGCTGGTGCGGGCCTCGGCCATGAGCACAACGGAGTCCTCACCGAGCTCGGCGCTCACGTCGACGAACGACAGCGGCAGCGGATGGCAGAGCGGCACCAGATCGGCGGTCCGCTTGGCCGCCTGGATGCCGGCGATGCGGGCGGTGCCGATCACGTCACCCTTGGGGGCGTCGCCGCGACGGATCGCGTCGAGCGTGCCGGCCGACATCCGCACCACGGCGCGCGCGACGGCGCGCCGATCGCTTACGTCCTTTGCCCCCACGTCGACCATCCGGGCGCGCCCGGCCTCGTCGAGGTGTGTGAGCTCGTCAGGCAGGTTGGTGTGTTCGCTGCGCGGCGGCGATCAGGTCGCGCACCGCCGCCTCGTCGCCCCGGCGCAGCAGCTCGACCGGGTCGGGTTCGCCGTTCACGATCGACTCGAAGAAGGCCTTGCGGTCCTGGTAGGTGGGCAGGGTTCCCTTGGCCCAGCCGCGCACGTCGTTGAGGAGCACCGCAAGCCGCGCGTAGGGGTCGCCGTACTCGTCGGCGATCTCGTCGCGGATCCGCTTGGCGAGCGCAGGCGAGGCCCCGGCGGTGGAGATCGCGATCGCCAGCGGGCCGCTGCGGATGATCGCCGGGAGGATGAAGTTGCAGAGCGGGGGCACGTCGACCACGTTCACGAGCATCGCCCGCCGTTCGGCGTCCTCGTAGACGGCGATGTTCACGTCGGTGTCGTTTGTGGCCGCGATGACCATGAACACGCCCTCGAGGTCGGCGGCGCCGCCGTACCCGCGCCGCTCCCAGCGGATCGAGCCCTCGCGCGCCAGCTCCCGGAGCGGCTCGATCGCGTCGGGGGCGATCAGCGTGACGTCGCCGTCGCAGGCGAGCAGCCCCTCGACCTTCTCGAGGCCGACGTCACCGCCTCCCACCACCACGCAGCGCCGCCCACTGAGGCGCAGGCAAGCGATGTAGAAGGGCGTGTCGAGCATGCCCTGGACGCAGGACTGGTCGCAGATCCCCCTGCGCAGCTGGCAGACGCATTCCTTGCCGGCGTAGGCCTGAGCGGGCACGGCCCAGATTCTAGGCGGCCCAACTCAGGCGAAAGCGCGGCGCGGGCGCCGCAGACCCGGAAGGGCCGGCAGGCGTCGCTTGCCGCTGGGCCGGCGTGGGGAGCGCCGGCGCTTCGCGGCGGCCGCGCGCAGGTCGCTCAGGTGCTCCTGCTGGGCGGCATATGTGAGGGTTCCGGTCATGTAGGCCAAAGTACGGCTAAGGCCGCACGCTTACATCGGGCATCCGCCTCGACTTGAGCCTTAGTGGCTAGCGGCGGCGGAGGCTGCGGCCCAGAACCCGCAGCAACGGAAGGACGCCGCGCCGCGCCGCCCCGGGCTTGTCGGCGTCGCGACCGTAGATCAGCCTCGCCGAGGCGCTCATCGCCCTGCCGAGCGACTCGTCGTACGGGTGCCACCAGAAGTCGCGCGTGCGCGACGGCTCCCAGGTGAGGAGCTTGATGTTCACGCACTCCCAGAGCCCGA
Organism: Thermoleophilaceae bacterium; assembly: GCA_050694635.1. Lineage (GTDB taxonomy): Bacteria > Actinomycetota > Thermoleophilia > Solirubrobacterales > Thermoleophilaceae > JACVRW01. The sequence goes on along the minus strand of JBOGXT010000338.1, from coordinate 5,719 downwards.
ACTTGGAGTGCGAGCGGCCCAGCCCGGATTGCTTCACGCCGCCCCACGAGCAGGAGCAGGCGCCGTGGCTGTACATGTGGTCGTTGAGCCAGACCATTCCGGACTGGAGCCGATCGGCGATCCGCTCGCCCTTTGCCCGGTTCATCGTCCAGACCGACGCGCCGAGGCCGAACTCCGAGTCGTTGGCCAGGGCGATCGCCTCGTCCTCGGACTCCACGGTCACGATCGGCACCACCGGCCCGAAGATCTCCTCGCGCATGATCCGCATGTCGTGGGTCACCCCGGTCAGGACGGCGGGGCGGAAGAAGGGCTCCTCGGCTCCGCCGCAGTGCAGCGTCGCTCCGGTCGCGACGGCGTCCTCCACCAGCTCGGTGACCTGAGCGAGCTGCTCCGGCGACACCATCGGCCCGACCTCGGTGTTCCACTCGAGCGGGTTGCCGGTGCGCAGCCGCCGCGCGCCCTCCACGACCCCCTCGACGAAGCGCTCGGCCACTTCGTCCACCACGTACACGCGCTCGATCCCCGAGCAGGTCTGCCCCGCGTTGGCGAAACCGCCCCAGAGGCAGCCCGAGATCGCGTTGGGCAGGTTGGCGTCGGCGCAGACGATCATCGGGTCCTTGCCGCCCAGCTCCAGCACCGAGCCCTTCATCCGTCGCGCGCACTCCTCGCCCACGCGGCGCCCCACCTCGACCGAGCCGGTGAAAAAGATCTTTGCCGCGGTCGACTCGACCAGCGCCTGGCCCACCGCACCGCCGCCGTGCACGGTGCGCACGAGCCCCTCGGGAACGCCGGCGCGCTCGAACACCTCCTGGATCCGCTGGCCGATCAGGGGCGTCAGCGAGGCGGGCTTCAGCACGACGCCGTTCCCGGCCATGAGCGCGATCGCCACCTCGGCGAACGGGATCGACCAGGCGTAGTTCCAGGGGGCGATCACGCCCACCACGCCGAGCGGCTCGAAGGTGAAGCGGGCGCGCTTCTGCTTGATGAAGACCGGCAGCGGGATGCGCTCGTCCTCGAGGATGCCCGGGCCCGCCTCCGCAAGCCAGCGCAGGGAGTCGATCGTGGGCAGCAGCTCCATCACGTACGACTCGTTGATCGGCTTGCCCTGCTCGCGCGACAGCAGCCGGGCGAGGTCGTCGAGCTGGTCGATGATCGCCTGGCCGGCGCGGCGCATGTAGCGTGCGCGGTCCGGCAGCGGCAGCTGGGCCCAGAAGGGCTGCACGCTCGCCACGTCGTCGACCACCGACTGCACGTGCTCGGGCCCGACCGTCTCCACCGCGCCGAGCCGGGCGCCGTCGAGCGGGCTGAACGACTCGAGCCCCGGCGAGATCTGCGTGACCGCGGCTTCCATGCCGCAGAAGGCTAGTCGCCGCGCCCGCGCGCCCGCTGGATTCGCTCGAGGCGCTCGCGCAGCGCGGGCTCCTCGCCGTGCTCGCTGAGCTCGAGGAAGCGCTCCCCGATCGCCTCGTCGGGCATCAGCTCCAGCTCGGAGACGCCCTCCGGCCGGTCGTGCGGGGAGTCGTAGCCCTTGCCGCGGCCGAGCTTCTTCGCCCCGGGGTAGGCGGCGCTTCGCAGCGCCGCCGGCGGCTCGGGCACGCCGTGCTCGCGCACCCACTCGCGCGCGCGGCCGAGCGCCCTGTACGAGGCGTTGGACTTCGGGGAGAGCGACAGGTAGACGGCCGCCTGGGCCAGGTTGAGGGCGCACTCGGGCATGCCCACGTGCTCGACGGCGTGCGCCGCGTTCACCGCCACCTCGAGCGCGCGCGGGTCGGCGTTGCCGACGTCCTCGCTCGCCAGCACGACCATGCGGCGGGCGATGAACCGGGGATCCTCCCCGCCCTCGAGCATCGCGGCCAGGTACAGCAGCGAGGCGTCCGGGTCCGAGCCGCGCGTGGCCTTGATCCAGGCGGAGATCAGGTCGTAGTGCTTGTCGCCGCCCTTGTCGTAGAGGATCGCGCTGCGTTGGAGCGCGTCCTCGGCCACGCGTAGCGTGACGGCTCCTCCGTCGCCGACGGTCTCGCAGGCGAGCTCGAGCGCCGACAGCGCGGTGCGCGCGTCGCCGGTCGAGCGGGCGGCGAGGAACTCGAGCGCGTCGTCGTCCACGCGCGGGACCCCGGGGATCCCACGGTCGTCCCCGAGCGCCCGCCGGACCAGCGCGAGCACGTGATCGGTCTCGAGCGAGCGCAGCTCGTAGATGCGGCAGCGCGAGAGCAGCGCCGAGTTGACCTCGAAGTAGGGGTTCTCCGTCGTCGCGCCCACCAGGACCACGAGGCCCTCCTCGACCGCCGGCAGCAGGGTGTCCTGCTGGGCCTTGTTGAAGCGGTGAATCTCGTCGAGGAAGAAGATCGTCCCCTCGTTGGCGGTGCGACGGCGGTGCTCCGCCCGCTGGATCACCTCGCGCACCTCGGCGCGCCCCGCGTTGACCGCCGAGGCCTCCTCGAACGCCGCGCGCGAGTTCACCGCCAGCAGCCGCGCCAGCGTGGTCTTGCCCGCGCCCGGCGGCCCGTACAGGATCATCGAATGCGGGCGGCCCTCCTCGATCGCGGTCCGCAGCGCCGAGCCGCGCCCGAGCAGGTGGTCCTGGCCCACGAACTCGCCCAGCGACGCCGGCCGCATCCGCGCCGCCAGGGGAAGGTCGCCGGCCGGAACCGCGGACTTCGGTCCGGCCGGCGAGTCCTCTAGATCGAAGAGCCGCTCCACGTAGGGGATTCTCGCAGCGCTACCGGGCCCTGGCCGGTCCCGTCGGCACGGACTGAACGATTCCTCTTCACGACGCTCCCCTGCCGAGGACCAATTCAGGGCCTGTCCTACCCAGAATGGGTAAGGCCCGAACCTCGCAGAAAGAAGGTCACGGCCTGCGCGCAGCGCTCCGGCACGTCCTCCCAGACGAAGTGGCCCGCGCCCTCGATGGCGATCAGCTCCGTGTCCGCCAGCTCGCGCTGGAAGCGGTGCGCGCCGGCCAGCGGTGCGAACTCGTCGTTCTCGCCCCAGACGAGCAGCACCGGCACGGCGAGGTCCGCGAGGCGGTAGCCGGCCAGCTTCTCGAAGTCGCCGGAGCGATACAGCTCGAGCTGGCCGCGCCGGCGCGTGTCGTCGGCGAACGCCTTCCAGTACTCGTCGATCGCGTCGTCGCCGAAGGCCGAGCTGGAGCCCCGCAGGACCGCGGCAAAGCCGTCGCGGTCGAGGCCGTCGATCAGCTGCTCGCCGGTGCCGGGCGTGCGCAGGGCGGTCGCCATGCCGTGCCACTTGCCGTCCGAGAAGAAGCCGCTGGAGCTGATCACCAGCGCCTCGACCGCGTCGGGGTGCTCGCAGGCCCAGCGCAGGCCGATCAGGCCGCCCCAGTCGTGCACGACGAGGACGCAGCGGTCGATCCCGAGCTCGCGCCGGAAGCGCTCCACGGCCTCCACGTGGCGCTCCCAGGTGCCGGGCGGGTCGGGCTCCGAGTCGCCGAAGCCGGCCAGGTCGGGGGCCACCGCGCGCCAGCCGGCGCCGGCGATCGCCGTCATCAGGTCGCGCCACATGTAGGAGGACTGGGGATAGCCGTGCAGCAGCAGGACGACCGGCCCGTCCGCGGGCCCGGCCTCGCGGTGTGCGAGGGTCACGCCGGCACGCCCTCGGTGAGGCGCGTGAAGAGGCGCTCGAGCGCGGGGCGGAGCACGCGCTCCTCGAAGTCGTCGGCCGGGTTCACCAGCTGGCCGAGCATGAAGCCGGTGATGGCGGCGACGACCAGCGGGGCGTCCCCCTGCGGGTCCTGCGCGCCGGCGGCGCGCAGGCCGAGCACGGCCAGGCGAAGCTGCGCCTCGTGCCAGCGCGCCACCTCCGCACCGAGCCATGGGCGGCGAGTGCCCTCGAGCACCAGCTCCGTGAAGGCGACGTGGCGGGCGGGGTCGGACTCGAGGTCATCGGCGAGCACGGCGGACACGGCACGGGCCCATTCGAGCACGTCGAGGTCGCGCGGCGCAAGGTCGAGCACGACGCGCTCGATGCGCTCGACCTCCTCGCGCGCGGCGAGCAGGAGCGTCTCCTGCAGCAGCTCCTCCTTCGACGCGAACCAGTAGGTGGTGGCGGAGAGCGGGAGGCCGGCGCGCTGCGCGACGGCGCGGTGCGTGACCGCGTCCGGACCACGCGCGCCGATGATCGCGAGCGTGGCGCGGAGGATGGCCTCCCGCCGCGCCTCGCCCTTTGGTACATTTGTCCCACTCATGAGTACAAATGTACCGCTTCGCACGGCGGCCGACGCGATCTCCTACGAGGACCTCTACGCGCGCTGGGAGAGGGGCAACTGGCGCGCCACCGAGATCGACCTCGCCCAGGACGCCCGTCAGTGGCGCGAGATCTTCACCGACTTCGAGCGCACGGCCGCGCTCTGGAACTACGCGCTGTTCTTCTGGGGCGAGGACGCCGTGGCCGACGGCCTGTCGCCCTACATCGACGCGGCCCCGCGCGAGGAGCAGAAGTACTTCCTGGCCACGCAGCAGGTGGACGAAGCCCGCCACGCCGTCTTCTTCAGCCGCTTCATGCACGAGGTGGCCGGCGTCGGCGGCGGCGACATCGGGTCGCGGCTGGCGGCGATCGAGCCGCAGCTGACCTGGGGCTTCCGCAAGGTCTTCGAACGGCTCGAAACCATGTGCTCGGAGCTTCGTCGCAGGCCCACGCGCCCCAACCTGGCGGCGGCGGTCACCCTCTACCACGTCGTGATCGAGGCGACGCTCGCCCAGCCGGGCCAGCACTTCATCACGAGCTACCTGGAGCAGCGCGACCTGCTGCCGGGCTTCCGCTCCGGCATGGAGCGGGTGGCCGCCGACGAGCAGCGCCACATCGGCTTCGGCGTGAAGCTGCTGTCGGACCTCTGCCGTGAGGACCCGGACTGCCGCCACGCCGTGGCGGACATGCTGCGCGAGGTGATCCCGTACACCGCCGCGGTGCTGGTGCCGCCGGGCTGGGACCGTCGCTACACCGAGGTCTTCGGCTTCACGCTCGAGGAGATCGGGGCCGAGGGCGCCGCCTCGATCGAGACCAAGCTGCGCAGCGCCGGGATCCCGATGGAGGAGCTGCCCGGCCCGCCGATCTTCTCGCCCGACCTCGAGCCGATCGAGCGCGCCCGGCTCGGCCAGCGGCTCGTCTACGGTGGCGTGCTCGGCGAGAAGACCGGGCCGCCGCACCGCGACGAGGAGACGATGGCCGCGCTGTTCGAGCTGGTCCGCGGCGGCCTCGACCACCGCGCGGCGCCGCCCGAGCCCGGCACGATCCAGTGGGACTTCGCCGACGCCGAGCCCTGGCACCTGACGGTGGCGAACGGCGACACGCGGGTGGCACCCGGGCGGGTCGAGTCGCCCACCGTGACGCTCGAGTGCCGCTGGGAGGATTGGGCCGACCTGATCGGCGGTCGCGAGAACGGCCTTAGGTTGGCGGCCACCCGCCGCCTGCGCCCGAGTGGCGATCTGCGCTGGCTCTGGCGCGCGCGCCGGATGTTCCCGCGCTAGCCGCCACTGAATACCCTGGGGGCATGACCGCGCCGGTGCCCGACGACAAGCTGCGACTCGGCGGCATGGCGCTGCGCAACGGCCTGCTCGTCCACGGCCCGACCCACTGGGCGGCCTCCGTGCGCGACGACGCGGGCGAGATCCGCACCGCGTCCGGCCGCAAGCCGCGGGTGCAGGGCGTCGAGGGTGTGCCAGGGGTCCGGGGTGTGATACGGCTGGGCGAAGCGTTCGCCGTC
>JBOGXT010000337.1:0-1779 GCA_050694635.1 Thermoleophilaceae bacterium | reverse complement strand
CCACGGCCCGCACCGCGACGAGCTGCAGCTGCTGTTGGAGGACGCGCCGCTGCGGGCCTACGGCTCGCAGGGGCAGCAGCGCACGGCCCTGCTGGCGCTGCTGTTCGCGGAGCGCGGGCTGCTGGCGGAGCGCCGCGGCCGGCCACCGCTGATGCTGCTGGACGACGTAATGTCCGAGCTCGATACCGAGCGCCGCGACCTGTTGGCCGGCCTGCTCCGAAGCGGCGGCCAGGCCGTTATCACGGCGACCGAGCCGGAGCACGTGCCGGGCGTCGAGGAGGGCGAGCTGGTGCGCGTCCGCGACGGCGACCTCACCGGCGAGCGGACGGCGAGCGCCGCCGCGGAGCGGATGCCCGGAAGCGCTCAGCCGGAGGCGCTGGCGGAGGCCCCGGCGTGAGACGCGTCGCCCCGCGCCCCATCGGCAAGGCACTCGAGCGCGCCCTTCCCGGCGCTCGGCCCGCCGGCGTCCTCGCGGAGGTGCAGTCGGCTTGGCCCGCCGCCGCGGGCCCTGCTCTCGCGGGCGCCGCGAGCCCGGTCTCGGAGCGGGCCGGGACGGTGACCGTGGCCTGTGAGTCGGCGGTCTGGGCCCAGGAGCTCGAGCTCCTCGGACCCGACCTCGCGCGGCGCCTGGACGACGCGGTGGCGAGCGGTCGAGTCGAGCGCCTCCGGTTTATCGTCGGTTCGGGTGCGAATCGTCACTGACCGCGCTCGCTTTTGCTGCGATTTGCGGGCATTTTGTAACGTTCCGAACCGTCCGGGGCAGGGGGTAGCCTGCTAGTATCTAGAGCGGTCTTATGTACCGCCTCGGTCCGTGAGCGGAGCGCTTCGGAACCGGGGCTTTTCGTGGTGTGCAGGGGTCGCCTCGCGTGCGGCCCTGCTTGGACGGAAGGCACGGATTGGCGAAGCAGCCAGAGAAGGATCAGAGAGCCGGCAACGGCGGCGACAAGCGGGACGGCGCCCGGCCTAAGGGCAACGGCACCTACGGTGCCCAGGACATCACGGTCCTGGAGGGCCTCGAGGCCGTTCGCAAGCGCCCGGGCATGTACATCGGCTCGACCGGCGCGCGTGGCCTCCATCACCTGATCTACGAGGTCGTCGACAACTCCGTCGACGAGGCCCTCGCCGGCGAGGCCGACGAGGTCGAGATCGTCATCCACCCGGACAACTCCGTGACCGTGACCGACAACGGCCGCGGCATCCCCGTCGACACGATGGCCAAGGAGAAGCGCCCGGCCGCGGAGGTCGTCCTCACCGTCCTCCACGCCGGCGGCAAGTTCGGCGACGGCGGCGGCTACAAGGTCTCGGGTGGCCTGCACGGAGTCGGCGTGTCGGTCGTGAACGCCCTCTCGGAGTGGCTCCACCTGACCATCTGGCGCGACGACCACGAGCACACCCAGTCGTATGAGCGCGGCGTGCCCACGACGGGGCTCGAGAAGGGCGCGAAGACCGACCGGCGCGGTACGAGCATCTCGTTTCTGCCCGACCTCGAGATCTTCGAGACGATCGAGTACGACCGCACGGTCCTGGAGCAGCGCTTCCGCGAGATGGCCTTCCTCACCAGGGGCCTCAAGATCGACTTCCGCGACGAGCGCGGCGAGCGCTTCGAGACGAGCTTCCAGTACGACGGCGGCATCGTCGACTTCGTCAAGTACCTGCACGGACAGGGCACCCGCGAGCCGCTCCACAAGAAGATCGCCCACCTCGAGGAGTCGAGCGAGATCGGCGAAGTCGAGGTCGCGCTGCAGTGGAACAACTCCTACCAGGAGGCGCTGCTCTCGT
>JBOGXT010000336.1:0-2014 GCA_050694635.1 Thermoleophilaceae bacterium | reverse complement strand
GTGCAGCCGCCCCCCGCGGACGCCGCGCGGATCCGCCGCCAGTACATCGGCCCGCTGCGGTCGCTGACCGCGCACCTCGGCGACCTCGCCGGACGGGCGGAGGCGGCGATGTCCAAGGGCGACGAGGCGGCAGCCAAGAGCCTCGTCGAGAAGTCCTACGAGCCGAACGCGGACGAGGCGAGCTCGACCGCCTTCGCGGCCGCCTACGGGATGACCGCCTGCGCCGGGCAGTAGCGCCGCCGCCCGGGACCGCTCAGCGTGGTGGCGCCGTCCTGCCCAGGGTGTGCCGGACCCGGGCGGTGCCGGGGGCGTGACCGATCTCCTGGTACACGCGGAGCGCCGCGCACGCCCAGCCCGCGGCCTCGCGATCGGCGTGGACCTTCACCAGCGCCTCGGCCGCCCTGCCCTCCAGCAGACGGAAGCTGTGCTCGCGCGCGATCGTGAGAGCACGGCGGCCGAGTGCGTCGAACCCCCCGTGATCAGGACAGTGGCACACCAAGCCGATCAGGGCATCGGCGATGTCCCAGGGGAGCCCGACGCGCTCGGCGGCCCAGAGCGCCTTCTCGGCGTACCCGCGTCCCTCGTCGGGGCGGCGGAGCGCGGAGCGCGCGCGCCATCGCGTCGAGCGCGCTGCTCTCGGCTCTGCGGTCACGCGACTGGTAGGCCACGGCCACCGCGCGCTGGGCGTTGCGCAGCGCGTCGACAGGGTAGCCCGCGCAGCTCTGGACGCGGCTGAGCCCCGCGAGCGCCTGGACGAGCCGCGCCGGCGCGCCGAGCCGTTCGCAGATGGCGACCGCGGCGAGGTAGTCGAGCTCCGCGCAGGCGTGATCGCCCTTGTCGTGGAGGGGCGTCGCCAGCTCCGTCAGGCAGGTCGCCTGTCCGTACTCGTTCCCCGCCTGCTCGTGGAGCGCAAGGGCGCGCTTCTGGTACCGCAGCGCCTGCGGCAGGTCGCCGAACAGCCAGTACGAGTATCCGAGGACGGCGTGGGCCATGGCCTCCCCGCTCAGGTGCTTGTGCTGGCGGTAGAGCCTGATGGCCCTGCGCCCCAGCACGATGGCCTCCGAGACATCGCCGGCCCGCAGGTGGATCGCGCTGAGCTGGGTGACGGCGTCCGCCTCCCCTCCCAGCCACCCGCTGCAGGTGCTGGCCTCCAGCGCCCGTTCGAGGTGCTGTTCGCTGACGCGGAGGCGTCCGCGCGCGAGGCAGGCCACGCCCAGGCTGATGTGCATGGCCGCCTGCGCCTGGCGGTCGCTGGCCTCTTCGGCGGCCGCGAGCCCGCGACGGCCGCAGTCGAGTCACTCCTCGCGGTAGATGCCCACGGTCAGGAAGGGTCTGAGGGCGTCCATGATCCGCCAGGCGAACGCGGGCGGGCCATGGGTCGTGCAGTGGGTGACCACCGAGACGAGGTTCTCAAGCTCGCATTGGAGCCAGGTCGGTGCGGTGCCCGCGTTGGACGACCGCCCGGCGGACGGCGGCGCGTCGGACCGCGGTCCGAGAGGCGGCCCGGGATGTGGCGGGACGGGAGGCGGCGGGCTTGTGGCGCCGTCCGGCAGGCGGAACGTGCTCGGGCTGATGGTGAGGTCGGCCGCGTCGGCGCCGTGCAGGTAGTAGCTGAGATACCCGTTCAGGGCCTGCCGCCGCCCGTCCGGTGTCTCCTGCTCTTCGGCACGGTCGGCGGCGTACTGCCGGAGCAGATCGTGGATGCGGTAGACGCGCTCCCCATGGTGCTCGATCAGATTGCTCGCCGCGAGCGCCTTAAGCCCCTGGCCGCGTCGTCGTCCGCGCAGCCGGCCAGGGCGGCGACCGCGGGCGGCCTGCACATGGGCCCGGTACAAGGCCGAGCAGCCTGAAGATCCTCCGGTGCTCAGGGCGCAGGGACTGTTAGGAGAGGTGGAATGCCGAGCCGACCGAGCCCTCCCAGGCCCCGTCCACCGACAGTTCGGAGAGGAGCGCGCCCTGCCCGAGCTGGTCGACGATGCTCGCGATCGGCTCCTCCGGGCTCGTGGAGAGCATC
>JBOGXT010000335.1:0-1647 GCA_050694635.1 Thermoleophilaceae bacterium | reverse complement strand
CCTCATGGCCGCGCGGCGCGCCCGCGCGCTCGGCGAGCTCCTGCTCGAGCGCGACGGCGCGCTGACGGCGAGCTAGCTAGGCGGGGGCGCCGCTGCGCTCGCGTAGGCCTGCCGCGTCGCGCAGCGTCTGCGCCTTGTCGGTCTTCTCCCAGGTGAAGTCGCGGTCCTCGCGGCCGAAGTGGCCGTAGGCCGCGGTCTTCTCGTAGATCGGCCGGTGCAGGTCGAGCTCCTTGCGGAACGCGCCGGGCCGCAGGTCGAAGTGCGTGTCCACCAGCCGGGCGATCTCCGAGCGCGACAGCTTCTCCGTCCCGAAGGTCTCCACCATCACGGACACCGGGTGGGCCACGCCGATCGCGTAGGCGACCTGGATCTCGCAGCGGTCGGCGAGCCCGGCCGCCACCACGTTCTTGGCCACGTAGCGCGCGGCGTAGGCGGCCGAGCGGTCCACCTTCGAGGGATCCTTGCCGGAGAACGCGCCGCCGCCGTGGCGCGCCATGCCGCCGTAGGTGTCGATGATGATCTTGCGCCCCGTCAGTCCGCAGTCGCCCATCGGACCGCCGAGCTCGAACTTGCCCGTCGGGTTGACGAGGAAGTTGCGGCCCTGGTCGTCCAGCAGCTTCTTCTGGTCGTAGAGCTCGGCGGGGAGGACCGGATGCACCACGTGCTCGAAGAGGTCGGGCTTGATCAGCGTCTCAGAGTCGATTCCCGGCTTGTGCTGCGTCGAGATCAGGACGCGCTCGATCTCGATCGGGCGGTTGTTCTCGTAGCGCACGGTGACCTGGGTCTTGCCGTCGGGACGGAGGTAGGGCATCACGTCGCCGCGGCGAACCTCGGCGAGCCGGTGTGCCAGCTTGTGCGCAAGCAGGATCGGCATCGGCATGAGCTCCCTGGTCTCGCGCGTGGCGTAGCCGAACATCATGCCCTGGTCGCCCGCGCCGCTCGCGTCGAGCGGATCCTCGTCCGAGGGATCGTGCCGTGCCTCGTATGCCACGTCCACGCCCTGGGCGATGTCGGGCGACTGCTCGTCGATGGCCGTGATCACGGAGCACGTGCGGCAGTCGAAGCCGGCGCGCGCGTCGGTGTAGCCGATCCGCTCAGCCGTCTGGCGAGCGATCCGCGGGATGTCCACGTACGTGTCGGTGGTGATCTCGCCCGAGACCAGGATCAGGCCGGTGTTCACCAGCGTCTCGCAGGCGACGCGGCCGGACGGGTCCTCGGCCATCACGGCGTCGAGAACTCCGTCGGAGATCTGGTCGGCCATCTTGTCCGGATGCCCCTCGGTGACCGACTCCGAGGTGAAGAGAAACTCGTTGTCAGAGAGCTGCTGGGTCGTCATCAGGCGGGAAGGGTACACGGGGACCGTTCTGGCTCAGTTTGCGGCCCTTTTGGCCGATAACGGCACTACACGATCTCCAGGTCGCCGAGTGCCGTGGCCCCCGATACATCTCTTCTTCTCACGCTATCCGCGCCCGGGCTGCTTGCCGGCCTCGTCGTGCTCGTGCTGGGGAAGCGTCTGCTGCGCGGCTCCGCGGAGCGCCGCTCTGTGCGCCGCCGGGCCCGCTGGGTAGCCGCCCTCGGCACCGGGCCGGTCCCGGCGATGCGCATGCGCGAGCTCCGGTCGCTGGCCCGTGAGGCGGCGCGCAGCGC
>JBOGXT010000334.1:0-3768 GCA_050694635.1 Thermoleophilaceae bacterium | reverse complement strand
CGTCACCCCCGGGAGCCGCGGCGCCCGACGAGGAGCTCACGCACCTGCCGCGCCTCGGGCACCCGCAGCGCCCAGACGGCGGCGGCGTAGGCCGCGAAGCCGGCGGCGATCGCGATGCCCACGGCCGCGATCTGAGCGAGCAAGGCGCGGCCCAGCGCCTCGTCGAGCCCGTACCAGGTGGCGTAGGCGACAGCGCCGAGCAGGGCGCCGCCCACGAGCATCTTGAGCGCGGCGCCGAGCGTCCTCGCCCCCTCCACCCCGCCGAGCTCGCCGCGCAGGATCAGGGCCTGCGCGACGCACATGGCGATCGTGCCCGCCACCGTGCCGATCACGATGCCCGCGATCTCGAACGGCCCGTAGAGCGCCGCCGCCAGCGCGGCGTTCACCAGCAGGTTGAGGCCCGACAGGGCCGTCGTGGCCCAGGGGCGCTGGAGGCTGAAGAAAGTGCGCGAGAGCAGCAGGCTGACGCCCTGGAACGGCAGCGAGATCGACCACCACAGCATCGCCGTCGAGGTGAGCTCGGTGGCCTGCGCGTCGAACGCACCGCGCTCGTAGACGAGCCGCGTGATCGGCTCGGCCAGCACCGCCATGAGCACGGCGCTCGGGATCAGCCAGAGGCAGATCTGGCGGACGCCGTTTCCCATCGTGCGGCGCAGGTCGTCGCGCGCGCCGCGGGCGGCGAAGCGCGCCAACGTCGGAAACAGGATCGTCGCGATCGAGATCGAGAACAGTCCCTGGGGGAGCTGGTAGATGCGAAACGCCTTGTCGATCGCGGCCGGAGCCTCTTCGGAGACCAGCGTGCCGAACAGCGAGTTGATCAGCAGACTGAGGTTGATCAGGCCGAGCGCGATCGTCACCGGCAGCATCAGCTTCAGCACGCGCCTTACGCGCTCGTCGCGCCAGTCGAGCCTGAGCGTGAAGCTGCCGCCGCGACCGCGCAGCCAGGGCAGCGGCAGCAGGAACTGCACGACGGTGCCGGCCAGGATCCCGATCGCGTAGGCGTAGATCTCGTCCTCCTCCGGCAGGAGCGGGACCAGGCCCGCCAGCGCGGCGATGATCACCAGGTTCCAGGCCACCGGGGCCAGCGCCGGGACGGCGAAGTGCTCGAAGGAGTTGAGCATGCCGACCACCAGGCCGCTCAAAGCGAGCAGCACGACGATCGGGAACATCAGCTGCGCCAGCTGGACGGTCAGGTCCTTCAGCGCCGGGTCGTCGTCGAAGCCCGGAGCGAACAGGCTCATGAGCGGCTCGGCGAACAGCACGAAGAGCGCGGTGACGGCTCCGAGCAGCAGGCAGATCAAGAAGAAGAGGCTGGAGGCGACACGGAACGCCTCCTTTCGCTCCCCCTTCTCGAGCAGCTCGGTGAAGACGGGGACGAAGGCGCCCTGCAGGGCGGAGTCGGCGAAGAGCGCCCGCACGAGGTTCGGCACCTGGAAGGCGATCGTGAAGGCCGACATCGGGCCGGTGACGCCGAACAGGCTCGCCGCCACGACCTCGCGCGCCAGGCCGAGCACGCGGGAGATGCCGGTGGCGAACGAGAAGAACGCGGTGTTGCGGGCGAGCCGGCCGGCGTGGCCGGGACGCTCGGGCGCGTCGGTGGACACGCGCTAGTATTGGCCGCCGCCGCGCCGGAGGTTCGGTCGCGGCGTCGGTACGTATATGGCCAACATCCATTCACAAGAAAAGCGGATCCACCGGGCGGAGCGCGAGCGGATCGAGAACCGCCGCCGCACGTCGCAGGTGAAGACCTGGTTCCGGAGGCTCGAGGACGCGGTCGGCAGAAGCGACTCCGCCGGCGCCGACAGCGAGTACCGAGCACTGCACTCGCGCATCGACAGGGCCGTGAAGACGGGCGCGCTGCACCGCAACAACGGCGCGCGCAAGAAGGCGCGCGCCGCGCGCATCCGCTCCCGGCTCTCCTAGCGCCGCGCGCCGTCGCCTCAGCCGGCCGCCCGCGCGAGGGCCAGCGAGAACGCCGTGTCCTCGTCGAGCTGGGCGTCGCCGCCGCCCCCGCGCATCTCGACCTCGAGGTCGGCGAACACGCAGATGGCCCGTTCGAGCACGGCGCGGTCGGCCTTCTTGGCGCGCGCGACGGTCTTCTTGGCCAGCCACGGCGGCGCCCTGAGCGCCTCACCCACCTTCGCGTCGGGCATGCCTGAGTCGAGGAGGGCGGCGGCGCGGTGCACCTCGCGCAGCCGCCTCACCACCGGCCACACGAGCTTGCCCGGCCGCTCGCCGTGGGACTCGAGCTGCTCGGCCAGGGCAAGCGTGGCGCGCAGGTCGCCGGCCACGAGGGCGTCGGCCAGGTCGTACGCCTGCGGCGCGGTGTCGCGCGCCGCGAGCTCCTCGACGTCCGCGGCGCTGAGCTTGGTGCGCGGGTGGATGGCGAGCGCGAGCTTCTCGAGCTCCCGCGAGAGGCGCTGCTGGCTCTGGCCCACCAGCGCGACCAGCTCCTTGGCCGCCTCCTTGTCAAGCAGGAGGCCGAGATCGCGGGCCCGCTCGATGGTCCATTTCGGCAGCTCCCATGGCTTGGGCGCGGCGTACTCGCGGAACTCGCCGCCGGCCTTCTCGATCGCGGCGCAGAGCGGTTTTGGGGGCTTGCCGCGCACGATCGCCACGAGCACGGTGTCCGGTGGCATGTCGGCGAGCGTGGCCTCCAATGGGCCGAGCTGCGCCGCCTTCCATGAGCCGGCGTCGTCGACCAGCACGTAGCGCGTGCCGGGGTCGAAGGTGAGCGCGGCGAGCGAGACCGCCACCTCGGCCGGGTCGCTCGACGCGGCGTCGAACACCTCCAGGCCGCCGGGCCCGCGCTCCTCCTCCGCGCGGCGGCGGACGCGGGCGCGCCAGGCGTCGATCTTCGCGTCGTCGTCGCCGCTGATGAGGTAGGCGGGCTTCAGGTCGGCCACACCGGGCAGTCTAGGCGGGCCTCCGGAGGCCCCAGGCCCGAGCCGGTGCTCCCGGCCCTCAGCGCTCGGTGTCCACGGTCATCTCCCCGGCGTGGATCGTCAACGCGACGGTGCCGTGCCGGTCCGTGCGGTAGGTCGGGACGGCGGCGCGGTCGAGGGCGGACACCGTCGAGGGCGCCGGGTGGCCGTAGGTGTTGGGGCCGACCTCGATGGCGGCGAGCTCGGGGTCGAGCCGCTCGAGCACCTCCGGCAGGCCGGGGTCCGAGCTGCCGTGGTGGGGCACCTTCATGACGTCGACGTCCGGGAGCCCGAGCGGAAGCAGCGCCTCGCTCTCGGCGTCGGCGGACAGCAGCAGGTCGAAGGCTCCGGCGGTTACTTGCGCGACCACCGCCCGGGGGTTGGGGTCCTCCGGCGCCGGGGCGGGCGGGCGCGGCGGCGGTGAGAGCAAGCGGATGCGCAGCTCGCCGCCGGCCAGGGCGAGCGTGAGCGGGGCGGTGGCCTCGACTCTCCTGATGCCGCGGGCCGCCGCATCGCGCAGGAGCGCGCGAAAGGCGGGGTCCGCCGTGCCGTCGCCGCCGTCGAGCAGGGTGCCGACCGGGAAGCGCCGGATGACCTCGGCGAGGCCGCCGTGATGGTCACGCGAGGCGTGTGTGGCCACGACCACCGCCAGCCGCTTCACTCCCACCCTACGAAGCAGCCGCGCGACGCCCGCCTCGGGCGGGCCGCCGTCGAAGAGCACCGCCGTGCCGTCGGGATGCTGGATCAGCGTGGCGTCGCCCTGACCGACGTCGAGGAAGCGTACGGTGAGGTGGCCCGGCGGATCGGGGCCGTCGAGCGCGGGGGCGGCGGTGGCGAGCAACGC
>JBOGXT010000333.1:0-1682 GCA_050694635.1 Thermoleophilaceae bacterium | reverse complement strand
GCAGCCACTCGCGCAGCGACGGAGGCATCAGAAACGCCTGCTCACCGTCACATTCGATGAAGTTGTGGGCCACGCCGGAATCGTCCCCACCGGCCCGGACGGAGCGGGTGTTTGTGCGACAGCCTCGCGAGGAAAGCGGGAGCGCGTTTACGTCGGGGTGGCCCGGCACGGTCATCACGAGGTGAGTGCTCGTAGCACTACGAGTTGCCCTTAGCCGCAGATCGTCCCGGTCTGCCGGGGCGCACCCACCTTCTTCGAGCATCGCTCAGCCTAGCTCTCTCGTCGTAGACCCGGAAGCACAAGGACGGGACGCGCCAGCGACCCGCTCGGGCGGGTCGCAGCCGGGTGTTGGAGGTGGGCTACCGGGTTGTTCGAAATGAGCCGGACGAGAGTGTCTGGTTGCCGCTGCGCTCGATCGCCAGCACCTCCCACTTGTATGCGGTGCTGGGCTCGAGGAACCCGTCCGGTACGTCGATGCTGGTCGTCGACGGCGGCAGGTACATCTGCAGGCCGAACTTGCCGATCATGTGGCGGAGCGGCTCGACGTCCTTCTCGATGATGAGTTGGTAGGCGACGATCTCCACGGGCTCGCCGGTGATCGTCCTTGACACCGGCTCCCAGTCGGCGACGACCCCACGAGTCGGCACGGTCGCGCCCTCCGCGGGCGACACGAGTCGCGGGCCCGCCGGGATGTCGTGCGTGAGCCACGCCTTCCCCGAGGTGCGGCGCATGCGCTTGCCGTTCTCCTGAGCCGCGCCGGCAACCTGATAGGTCCCCTCCGGCAGCTTCGCGAGCATCTGCTTGATCGAGGTGTCCTTGTTCTCGGGCTCGACCGTCTCGAAGAACAGCTCGGTCAGCCCGAGCCTGCCGAGCGCGCCGCGCCCCTTGAACGTCAGCACCTTGCCGCCGGGACCGCGCAAATCGAGCCATCGCCAACCCTCGCTGTCGATAAAGCCCTGAAAGCCCGTGTCCTTGTCGGTCGCGTTGTGCTCGATGTTCAGCTTGGCCTCCTTGAGCGGCACGCCCGCGGCAGAGCCCGTGGCAGCGTGCGCCCTTGTCTGCTCGCCTGAGCGCAAGCCACCGACGACGAGCGCCCCGGCAACCAGAGCGCCGAACAGCAGAGCCGAAAACGAGCCGAACAAGAGCTTCATGGTTACCTCCCTTGGGGTGTGCGACCTGACCCGTGCCACGCTACGGTCACGCGATGAGGCCGCCCTGAGAGTGCTCCTACCGCCTGCGCCGGCGCCCGTGTGAGAGCCACGGCCAAGTACCAGCCGCCGTCGCCCCCGCGTGCAGAGAGGCGTCCGCGAAGGCTTCGCCCAGACGCCTGCGATGGACGAGGCTCGATCGTGCGGGTTTGGCCGTCGAGTCGCTCGCTTCGCCAGGACGGAGCGGGAGCGCGGTGGTGCTCCCGCTCGTGGGTGGCCGGGCTCTCGATCAGCGCCGTAGGCCAGCGCTGGCGGACATCATCGGCGCGCAGCGCGTGCGCACCGCCGTGATGATCTCCTCGGGGTCGATGCCCTGGAGGTAGATCGAGGTGGTGCCGAGGTTCGCGTGTCTCGATCCGGATGACGTCAAGCGGCCCGGGTGGCCCTGGGTTCCAGATGCCGGTGGCGGCCGCGTGGCGTGCGTAGTCGCTGAAGTCGCGCGGCTCGCGGCCGAGGGCGCGCTGAACGCCGTCG
>JBOGXT010000332.1:0-2293 GCA_050694635.1 Thermoleophilaceae bacterium | reverse complement strand
AGCGGGCGCTCGCGCTGTGGCGCGGCGCGCCGCTCGCCGACCTCGCCTACGAGCCGTTCGCCGAGCGCGAGGGCGCCCGCCTCGACGATCTGCGGGTGGCCGCGCTCGAGCGGCTGATCGAGGCGAGGCTCGCGCTCGGCGAACACGCCGAGGTGATCGCTCAGCTCGAGACCCTGATCGCCGAGCACCCCTACCGGGAGCGCCTGCGCGCGCAGCTGATGTTGGCGCTCTACCGGTGCGACCGGCAGGCGGACGCACTCCAGGCCTACCAGGACGCGCGGAGGCAACTGGTCGAGGAGCTCGGGATCGAACCGGGCGAGCGCCTACGCGAGCTCGAGCGCTTGATACTGGCGCAGGATCAGGCGCTCGCGACTCCGGAGGCTCCGCGCGGTCGTAGCGCCGCCGATGCCACGCCTCGGGGTCCGCCGCCCGAGGAGCTGCCCACGGGGGTGGTGACCTTCCTGTTGACGGACATCGAAGGCTCGTCGGGCTTGTGGGAGGCCGACCCCGACGCGATGGCGGCGGCGCTCGAGCTCCACGACGATCTGATCGCGCGCACCGTGCACGCACATGGCGGGCGGCTGCTCAAGTCGAAGGGAGAGGGCGACGCGACGGTGACGGCGTTCCGCCGTGCCTCCGACGCGGTCGCGGCTGCCGTGGAGCTTCAGGAAGCGCTGGGCGCCGCCTCCTGGCCCGGCGAGCTCGAGCTACTCGTTCGTGTCGCGTTGCATACGGGCGAAGCGCAGGAGCGCGGCGGCGACTACTTCGGCCCCGCGCTCAACCGGGCCGCGAGGCTGAGGGCGCTGACACCGGGCGGCGCGACCGTGCTGTCACAGGCGACCGCGGAGATCGTCCGGGACCGTCTGCCCGCGGAGGTGGGACTGGTCGACCTCGGTCGCCAGGAGCTACGTGGCCTGTCGCGCCCTGAGAACGTGTTCGAGCTGCGCCACGCGGCCGCGCCGTTGCCGCCGCGGGCGGCGCTCGAGAGGCGCAAGACCGTGACCGTGCTGTTCTGCAGCCTGGGCGCGTCGACTCCCAAGGGTGGGAAGCTCGATCCCGAGACGCGCCGGCGCGTCATCTCGGGCTACTCGAACGACATGCGCGCCGTGCTCGAGCGACACGGCGCCACGGTCGAGACGTACCCAGGGGACGTTCTCATGGCGGTCTTCGGCGTCCCGCTTCTGCACGAGGACGATGCCATCCGAGCCGTGCGTGCCGCGGCCGAGATGCGGGAGGCGCTGCCGGGGCTCGGCGACGAGCTGGCGGACCCGGACGGGATTCAAGTCACCGCCCGCGTCGGCGTCGGTACCGGCGAGGTCATCGCCGCGCGTCCAGCCGCGGACCAGCCGCTGGCGACCGGAGAGGCGGTCAACGTCGCCAAGCGCCTCGAGGAGCTGGCCGGCGCCGCCGAGATCCTGATCGACGAGGAGACCCACCGGTTGGTGCGCAACTGCGTGCAGGCCGAGCGCGCGGAGCACCAGGCCTCGCGCAGCGGTGACTCGATCGGCGCCCTTCGGCTGCTCGGAGTGATCCCCGACGCAAGCGGGCGCGCTTCCCTCCTCGACTCGCCGCTCGTGGGCCGCGACCGGCAGCTCGGGGCCTTGTCGAGCGTGTTCGCCGCCGCGGTCAGCGACCAGACCTGTCACCTCGTGACGGTGCTCGGCGCCGCGGGTGTTGGGAAGTCGCGGCTCGTCCAGGAGTTCATCGACGGGCTCGGCGACGAGGGCAGCGTGCTGCGCGGCCGCTGCCTGCCGTATGGCGAGGGCATCACCTATTGGCCCCTCGCCGAGGTCGTGAGGGACATGACGCACGGGGCCCCCGAGTTGTCGGAGCCCGCCATTGCCGCACACCTGGCTGGGGAGCCGAAGGCCGACCTGATCGTGGCCGGCGTGGCCGAGGCGCTCGGACTCGGCGGATCGAAGGGAGGCACGAGCGAGAAGATCTTCTGGGCCGCCCGCAGGCTGTTCGAGGCCCTGGCCCGCCGCCGCCCCCTCGTAGTGGTGTTCGACGACCTCCATTGGGCGGAGCCGACGTTCCTCGATCTGGTCGAGCACCTGGCCGACCTGTCGCGTGACGCTCCGATCGTGGTCCTTTGCATCGCGAGGCCCGAGCTGCTCGACGGGCGTCCGGGCTGGGGCGGCGGCAAGCTGAACGCCGCGTCGATCCTGCTCGAGCCGCTGAGCGAGGACGACACCACGCAGCTGATAACGAACCTCCTCAGCCAGGCGACCCTCCCGCCCGAGGCGGTGGCACGGATCGCCCACGCCACCGAGGGCAATCCGCTGTTCGCCGA
>JBOGXT010000331.1:0-4561 GCA_050694635.1 Thermoleophilaceae bacterium | reverse complement strand
GTCCGAGACGGCCCGCAGAACGATCTCGCCCTCGGCGCCGCCGCCCGCGGTCTGCACGTGCAGCTCCTGAACGCCGAAGAGCCGCTGCACGGGACCCTGGGTGGCGTCGACCGCCTGGATCCGGCCGAGCGGCACCGAGGTCTCGTCCGGCGACACCACCCCGCGCCTGAAGTGGAGCGCCTCGCCGGCCACCGAGTACGTGGTGTGCCGCCAGCGCACGTACCCGATCGCCGCGGCCACGGCTACGCCGCCCAGCCCGAGCACCAAGCCGGCGAGCGGCGGCATGCCGGCGGCGCTGCCGCCGACCAGAAGACCGACCACCGCCGCCAGCAGGATCTCGCGCAGGTTCTCGAGGGCGGCGAGGACGATCTCGGCCGGATGCAGGTGCCGCGGGCGGGAGAGGCCCTCGGGGGCCGCCGGGCCCGGGTCGGGCGCCTCCGGGCCGGGTGCGGGCGCCTCCGGGCCGGGTACCCGCGCGGGCGGGTGCCCCTCCTCAGAGCTCATCGGGCTGCCGCGCCAGCAGCGCGATCCGGTCGCGGATCGCCGCGGCGTCGCCGGGGCGAAGAGCCGGGATCGCGTGCGAGTCCGCCGCCGTGTGCACCGTGACCGAGCGGAGCTCGAACAGGTCGGAGAGCGGCGTGCGCTGGGTGTCGACGTGCTGGACCCTGGTCATCGGGATGAGCGTGCGCCGCACCACCACGGCGCCGCGCAGCAGGTCGATCTCCTCGTCGCGCACCTCGTACCGCCAGGTGCGCCAGCGGAGCAGCGGGAGCGCAACCCCGCCGGCGGCGACCACGCCCAGCGCCGCCGCCCACGCCAGCCACGCGAGCACGCCGGGTGCGTCGCTGCCCGCGAGCGCGCTCCCGCCCACGACGAGCCCGATCCCGGCGGGCACGGCCCACGCCAGGGCGCCGAGCACGAACAGCCCACGTGCCTCGAGCGGAAGGCGCTGCGTGGGCTCCGGCGTAGGCGCGTCGATCAGGCCGCCTGCGACTCGCCCTCGACCGGCTCCTTCGCGGACGCCGGACCGGTCTCGGCGAGGAAATCCATCATCAGGTCGTTGAACGTCGCCGGCCGCTCGGCCATCGGGATGTGGCCTGTCTCCTTCATCACGACCTTGCGGCTGTCGAGGATGAGCCGCTCGAACTCGTGCGCGTCCCTGACCGGGATGATCGAGTCCTTCTCGCCCCACACGATCAGGGTCGGCTGCCTGATCTCTGGCAGCCGGTCGCGGAAGTCGTATTCGAGGCTGGCGCGGAGCGCATCGTCGAAGCCCGGCTTGCCGGCGCCCTTGAAGAAGCCCTCGTACGCGAGGTCGGCCCGCAGGAGCGAGGGGTAGCGGGCCACCAGCGCGAGCGCCATGTGGCGCGACTTGGGCCGGGCGGCGATCTGCCGGTGCCGGGCCGCGCCGTGGGACACCATCGCGGTGGCCACTCGGCCGGCCGTCAGGATCGGCCGCCGCGCGACGTCGGCGCTCGTGATGCCCGCGGCCGAGACCAGGATCAGCTGGTCGATCCGCGACGGGAACTGGATCGCCACCTCGGCCGCGATGTAGCCCCCCATCGAGTTGCCCACCATGTCGACCCGCCCCAGCGACAGCTTCTCGCACACGGCGTCCACGCAGCGCCCGTAGCCCGAGATCGTGATCCTGTCGCGCGGCTCGGGCGTGCATCCGAAACCGGGCAGGTCCAGGGCGATCACCCGGCGCTCCAACGCCGCCCGCGGGATGTTCTCGAGCCAGTTCTGCCACTGGCCGCCGAGGCCGTGCACGAAGACGATCGGCTCCAGCGAGCCCTCGCCGAGGTCGACGTAGTTCACCGGGGTGCCGTCCACGTCCACCCGGTTGAGGTGGGCGCCCCAGTCGATCGAGCGCCAGTCCGGCTGCGCGGTCTCCCCGTAGCCGTCGCCGGCATCGCGCGCGCGGCGCGGGGTGGTAGGCCTTGCGGTGGGGACGAACAGTCGCGGCATGGCCCTTAGGGTAAGGGGCGTGGCGAAGATCGCACTGGACATCGACTCCACGCTGCACCACTACTGGGACCTGCTCCAGCGCGTGGCGCGCGAGCGCTACGGTGTCGAGCTGCCCTACGAGGAGCAGCGCGACTGGGGCATCACGGCGCTCGAACGGGACGCCGTCGTCCACTGCGTCGAGGAGACCCACTCGGACGAGAACATCCTGGCCGGGATGCCCTACGAGGGGGCCGTCGAGACCGTCCGGGGCTGGCACGACGAGGGACACTGGATCCACGTGACGAGCCACCGCCGCCCGCAGACGGCGGCCGCCACCGCGCGCTGGCTCGAGCAGATCGGCATGCCGGTGGACGACCTCCACTGCTCGTTCGACAAGGTCACCCGCTGCGTCGAGCTCGGCATCGACGTCCTGGTGGACGACAGTCCGGCGAACATCGCCAGAGCCCGGGCCGCGGGGATGGTGGCCGCCACGATCATCCATCCCTGGAACGAGGAGCTGATCGGCCGCGACGGCGTGATCGGCGCGCGCGACTGGCCCGCGCTCCGAGCCGAGCTGGCACCCGTCCTCGCGCGTCTCTGACACACTCGAGGACCGGATGGCCGAGCCGACGCG
The DNA here is from genome assembly GCA_050694635.1 of Thermoleophilaceae bacterium. GTDB lineage: Bacteria > Actinomycetota > Thermoleophilia > Solirubrobacterales > Thermoleophilaceae > JACVRW01. The sequence continues at coordinate 1,980 of JBOGXT010000331.1, read as the reverse complement.
AACCCCGCTCTCACCGCGCGAGCACGAGCCGGCGGTGGGCACGCTCGTGCGTGCCGACGGGCTGAAGCCGCACCTGCCCGGCGTGGAGCCCGACCGACGGCTGAACGACTGGGGCCGCTCGGAGCGGGTCGAGGAGGTCTTCGACGCCACGGTCGTCGAGTTCTTCTACCGCTACTGGTTCCGGGTCGAGGTCGAGGGGATCGAGAACCTCCCCGCCGCCGGCGGCGCGATGCTCGTTTCGAACCACTCGGGCGCGCTGCCACCGGACGCGCCCATGATCGCCAAGGCGATCAGCGAGGAGCACCCGCATCCACGGCAGCTGCACGTGACGGTCGAGAACTTCTTCAGGGGCTATCCCGGCTTCAGCATGCTCATCCCGAAGATCGGCTGCGTGACCGCTCACCCCGCCAACGTGCACCGGCTCCTGTACGACGAGGAGCAGCTCGTGCTCGTGTTCCCCGAGGGCCGCAAGGGCACCGAGAAGCTCTACAAGGACCGCTACCGGCTGCGCCGCTTCGGCCGCGGCGGGTTCGTCGAGGCCGCGATGCGGGCCCGGGCGCCGATCGTGCCGGTCTGCGTCGTCGGCGCCGAGGAGGCGGCGCCGGTGTTCGCCCAGCTCGGGCTGTTCAAGCGCCTCACCGGCCTCATCTACTTCCCGATCACGCCGACCTTCCCGCACTTCGGGCTGCTCGGGATGCTCGGCTACCTCCCGGCGAAGTTCAAGATCCGCTTCCTCGAGCCGCTCCACTTCGACGAGGAGGGGCTCCACGAGGACAAGGCGCTCGTGCAGACCGTGTCGCACGACATCCGGGCCCGCATCCAGGAGAACCTCTGGGACATGGTCGCCCGGCGAAAGTCGGTGTGGTTCGGATGACCATGGACTCGCGCCGCATCCTCGTCACCGGGCTGTCGACCTACTGGGGCGGGCGGCTCGCCCAGGCCCTGGAGGCCTTCCCCGAGGTCGAGGCCGTGGTCGGGGTCGACAACGAGGAGCCCCAGGTCGAGCTCGAGCGCACCGAGTACGTAAAGGTGAGCGCCCAGCACGCCCTGCTGCGGCGGGTCGTCGAGGCGGCGGAGATCGACACCGTGGTCGACACGCGGCTGGTGGTCGACTCCGCCACGACGTCCTCCTCCAAGGCGCACGAGAACAACGTGATCGGGACCATGAACATCCTGGCCGCCTGCTCTGGAGCCGCCTCGCCGGTGCGCAAGGTCGTGTTCAAGTCCTCGACCCACTTCTACGGCTGCGAGCAGGACGATCCGGCCTTCTTCGACGAGGCGATGGGGCGCCCGCACCCGCCCCGCACCCCGATCGAGCGGGACATCGTGGAGGCCGAGGCCTCGGTGAACGAGTTCGCCGAGAAGCACCCGGACACCGCGGTCACGATCCTGCGCTTCGCGAACGTGCTGGGGCACGCCGTGCGCACCTCGCACATCGACCTCTTCTCGCTCCCGGCCGTGCCGATGATCCTCGGCTTTGACCCGCGCTACCAGTTCGTGCACGAGGACGACGTGGTGCACGCGCTGGAGCACGCGGCGGTGCAGGCGCTGCCCGGCGTGTTCAACGTGGCGGGCGACGGGGTGCTCGCCCTCACCGAGGTGGCCGGGCTGCTCGGCAAGCCCTACGCCCCGATCCTGCCGCCGTGGGGGACGGGGCTGGCGGCGGCCGCGCTGCGGCGCGTGGGGGTAAGGATTCCGCCAGAGGCGCTCGCCCAGCTGCGCTTTGGGCGCGGAGTGGACAACCGCCGCTTCAAGGCGAGCGGATTCCGCTACCAGCACACGAGCCGCGAGGCGGTGCTGAAGCTCGGCGAGCACCTCCGCCTGCACCCGGTCGTGAGGGGCGGCCAGGAGCCTTATCGCTACGAGCGCGAGGTCGAGGAGTTCCTGCGCTGGAGCCCGCACGTGCGCACTGCGCGCGAGAAGGGCCGCAACCCGCGCCTGAACGGCGAGCCCGACCGCCTGGCCGCGGCCGAGCAACGC
>JBOGXT010000330.1:0-2106 GCA_050694635.1 Thermoleophilaceae bacterium | reverse complement strand
GTACCGGAGCTACATCGAGGCGCCGGAGCGCCTGCGGCCGGGCCCGGACGGGGTCGGGCTCGAGACGCTGTTCGAGAAGCAGCCACGCGACGCCGGGCTCGACATCCAGATCGAGCGCGTCGAGCTGACCTTCGACGCCGCCGCGAGCAAGGGCAGCTTCATGCGGATGTCGACGTCGTGCGCGACCGGCGTCTCGCTGGCGCGCGTCAACTCCTACGAGGCGCCGGCCGCCTTCTCCGAGAGGACGTTCCCGCTCACCCCGACGGGCTGCGACGCGCTCGGGTTCGCCCCGACCGCCACGGGCTCGCTCGGCGCGCCTGACCAGCTGCTCGACGGCGACTTCCCGCCGCTCTCGACCACGCTGCGCTTCGACCCCGAGGAGGCGGCCCTCAACCGGGCCGAGGTGACGCTGCCCACCTCGCTGGCACCGAACCAGGCGGCGCTCATGCGCGGCTGCCTGCGCCCGCAGGCGGAGGCGACGGCCTGTCCGGAGAGCTCGCGGGTGGGCACCGCGATCATCGACTCGCCGCTGCAGGCCGAGCCGGTGCGCGGGCCGGTCTACCTGGCCTTCAACACTCCGGCCCCGCTGCCGGGCCTGATGGTCGTGCTGCCGCCGCCGGTGGACCTGCGGATCGACGCGGTCGTCGAGACGGGGTCGTTTGGAGTGCGCAACGTCTTCCCCTCGAACCCCGACCTGCCGCTGAGCAGTTTCACGCTCGAGTTCGGGGGCGGCCCGAGCGGCATCCTGCAGCTGACCGACGACCTGTGCGCGCCGAGGACGCCGACGGCGATCGCTGTCAAGCTGACCTCGCATTCGGGCCGGGTGCGGGAGTTCTCGCAGGACCTGGCGACGCCGGGCTGCGACCCGCGGGCGCGGATTACGCTGCGCAAGAACGGGCGCCGGTACACGCTGGCGGCGGTGCTGGAGGCCGCCCGGCGCGGACCCGACATCAGGTCGGCGAAGCTCGGACTCCCGAAGCCGCTGAAACGAGGCCGCCGGACTCCACGCGTGCACGTGGACGGCCGCAGGGTGCGCGTCCGGAGGGCCCGCCGGGCGGTGAAGCCGAAGCTCGGCGGCGGAGCCCGCCGGGTGAAGATCGTCTGGAGGGGCCTGCGAGCAAGGCGAAAGGTTCGGCGAACCGTGGTGGTGCCGCTAACGATGGTGGACGACCGCGGAAAGCGCTTCACGCCGAAGGTGCGAGTCCCCCGCGGCTAGGCAATCACGGTGTCACTACCGGCTTGGCTCGGCTGTGTCCGTTGCGCCCGGCGTAGGTATCCGTTTGGCTGTGACAGTTGGGACAGAGAAGCTGCAGATTCTCGATCCGGTTGTCGTAGCGATCGCCATTGATGTGATGAAGCGCCATGCTGATGGATCGGCCGTTCCACGCCGCTATTCCGCAGATCTCGCAGATCTTCTGCTTCAACCCCGCCTTTACCAGCCGCAGCTTCAGGTTGAAGCGGCTGCGATAAACCCCGGCGGCCAGCAACTCGTCGAGCGGTAGGCCGGGCGGCCGCGCCACAACCGCCTCGCGGTTCACCGCTGCGTGCCAAGTCTGGCGGGAGAACCCGAAATGCTCCTGGCACTCACGCACGCTGTGACCGGCGTCGTAGTAACGTTGGATTTCGTCCCAGTCATAGCGACGGGCGCACCGAGAGTCCACTTCCTCCCCCAGGCGCCGCGCGTGATACGAGACGGTGGACCTGGTCAAGCCGAGCTCTCGGGCGATCGCGTTGCCCCCCCAGCCTTCCGCGAGGAGCACCGCCACCCGTTCACGCGTATCCACTCTGCGCACGACCGGCGGGGCGACCGGCTCCATCTCGTCGATCTCAGCGGCGGGTCGTCGTCTCAGTCGCGCGACGTGATGGTCGACCGTGGCCGGGGCCACGCCAAGTCGTCGGGCGATCTCCGCCGGCGGCACGCCAGCGTCAAGCAGCTGCGCGACGTCTTCTCCGATCGACATCGAACGTATGTTCGCAGAGCGACCGGACGGATTTTTAGGCGGAGCATCCTGCCGCGGCGCCTATACTGGCGGCCGTTGGGGATTGGTGTAATCGGCAGCACGCGACACTCTGGATGTCGAAGTTGGGGTTCGAGTCCCTGATCCC
>JBOGXT010000329.1:0-2907 GCA_050694635.1 Thermoleophilaceae bacterium | reverse complement strand
ATCGAGGATCACGCCGGCGACCATGCACACGAACGCCACCACCTCGAGCGAGGCCGCGAGCACCGCAAGCGGCACGCGCAGGACCTGTCCCGTGTCGGCGTACTGTGAAAGCACCGGGATCGCGGCCAGCACGCCGGCAAGCGCGAAGACCATGAACAGCGCGGAGAAGAACCGACCGGGATGCAGCTCCTTGTAGAACAGGATCGACCGGATCAGGATCCGAACGCCGTCACGGTAGGTCCTCAACTTGCTCGCCGAGTCGTCGCCTCGCGCTCGATACTCGGTTCGCACTTCGGTGCTCGGTGCCTTCACGTCGAGGGCGTGGGCCGTCAGCTCGGCCTCGATCTCGAACCCGCTCGAGGTGGTGGGGAACGACTTCACGAACCGGCGAGACATGGCGCGGTAACCGGAGAAGACGTCCTCAAACTCGCTCCCGAAGAGAACCCGATGTAGCAACGCGAACAGCCTGTTGCCGAGCCGATGGCCCCGACGGTAGGCGGCGTGGACGTGGCTCGAGCGGCTTCCCACCACCATGTCGAGGTTGTGTTCGATCAGGGTCGAGACCATCTCGCGTGCCGCCCGCGCGTCGTACGTGTCGTCGCCATCGACCATGACGTAAACGTCCGCTTCGATGTCGGCGAACATCCGTCGCACGACGTTTCCCTTGCCGCGGCGCGGCTCTCGCCGGACGACCCCGCCCGCCTCACGCGCGGTGGTCGAGGTGGCGTCCTCGGAGTCGTTGTCGTAGACGTACACCGTTGCCCCGGGCAGGGCCGCCTTGAAGTCGCGCACCACGGTGGCGACCGAGCCCTGCTCGTTGAGGCACGGCACGAGCACCGCGATGCGGGCACGCGCGACGAGCGCATCGGCCCCCGCCGGATCGAAACCGGGCATCGGCCCAGTCTAGCCCGGGGCCCAGTTGCCACCGCGGTCGCAGGTGGCCGAGGCCCGAGACTATCCTCCTCTCCCCGATGGAGCGGACCGCTGTCGAAAAAGGCGAGTCCAGCGGCGACCTGGCCGTCGCCCAGGGCCTGCGGGTGCTCGGCTTCTGCGATTGGTACACGCCGGAGGCCTCCGGAGGCGCGGAGCGCGCCACGTGGGAGGTCTACCGCCGGCTGGGCTCGGCCGGAAGCCGCGTTTACGTGATCTCAGCCAGCCACGGTCGACCCCACGCCGATCCGGGGGTCGATGTCGAGGCCGTGCGCGGGCTCGACCTGAGCCGGATCCTGGGTGCCTACGCCGCCCCGGCCCCCGGCGCGTTCCCGGCCGGCCGGCGTGCGCTCAGCCTTCACCGGCCCCACGTACTCCACGCGAGCACCATCCACTACACGGGGTGTGTTGCGGCCGCTTGGCTCTCGCAGCGCAGCGGTGTGCCGCTCGTCGTCACCGCCCAGCTCGGGACGCTCGACCACCTGCCCCGTCGGGCGCGGCTGCCAGGCAACCTCTGGGAACGGACGGCAGGTCGCTACATCCTCCGCAGAGCGGCGCGGGTGCTCGCGGTCTCCGAAGCGGTCCGCGACCACGTGATCGACCTCGGGGCTCGGCCCGAGCGGGTCACGATTGCCCCAAACGGCGTCGATCACGCACGCTTCGGCATCCGCTCGCTCGATCCGGGCGATGAGCCCACCGTGATGGCGGTCGGCCGCCTGACCGAGAACAAGGGGCCGGACCTGCTGATCGAGGCAGCCGGGCGCCTTGCCGCCGAGGGCCCCCGCTTCGACGTCGTGTTCGTCGGCGACGGGCCGATGCGAGCGCCGCTCGAGACGCGCGCCCGTGAGCTCGGGTTGGGGCGCGTGCGCTTCACCGGGCAGGTGTCGGCTGTCGAGGAATGGCTCCGAAAGGCCGAAATCGTAGTGCGCTCCTCCTACAGCGAGGGGCTGCCGCTGGCGGTGCTGGAGGCCATGGCCGCCGGGCGCTGCAACGTCGTCTCGGACATCCCGCCGAACCGCGAGCTGATCGAGGACGGGGTCAGCGGCCTGGTGTTTCGCTGCGGCGATGCGGCCGATCTCGCTCGAGCGCTGCGCCGAGTGATCGTGGATCCCGAAGAGCGGGCGAGGCTCGCCGGCGCGGCGCAGCGGGCGTCCGCTGCGTATACCTGGGATCGGATGGCGGCCCTTCACGCGTCCGCCTTCGCCGAAGTTGCGGGCGCGGCCAGCGACAGCTGATCGCCCAAGCTCCGAGAAGCCCGGCGGCGACGAGTGGCGGCTCCGCCGGCACCGCGTAGCGGCCGTTGAACGCGCCCGCCGCCACGGGCGTCACCAGAAGCAGGAAGGCGGTCCCACCGGTCAACGCGACGCCGATCCGGACCTTCCGCGGTCCGAGCAGGAGCCCGGCCAGCCCGAGGATGCCGGCCAGCAGGATCAACGCGCCGTGCACGCGCACGACTTGCTGGAGGTCGCCGAGTGTGTCGGCCACACCGCTGATCTCGTATCGATACGGGCCGTAGAAGTCGGCCAGCGGGTCGTCGCTGACCAACTCGCTGCTCTCGCCGCCGAACCGGTAGTCGGAGATCGGCGCGCCGTTTTCGGGGCGGTCGATTCCGGCGTCGAAGTCGACGTATCGCCACAGGTCGGTGAGCACGAAGCTCGCGTAGTCGAAGGGTTGATGCTCGAGGACCTCGCGGGCGAACGAGCCGACCACGTCATCGCCGTGCGGTGGTCCGATGAACAGCGCCCTCGCATGGGAGTCGGGATTCCAGGCGTAGTAGTCGGGCCCCGGGCGCGAGTCGGGCGGGCTGCTCTCACACAACCCCTCGGTCCCCTGCGGGGGATCGAACCGGCTGCAGTCGGCGATCGGGGCGACGCGGGCGTAGAGCGCCCAGCCCTGTCCCTCGGCGAGGCCGAAGTATCCGCCCGCTGCGCTGAGTGCGGCCGAGTAGGCGAGCAGGAGCGCGGCCGCAGGCACGGC
>JBOGXT010000328.1:0-8866 GCA_050694635.1 Thermoleophilaceae bacterium | reverse complement strand
GGGCACGGGCTTCGACCACAAGCGAATGCCGAAGGCGTTGGTGTCGGAGGCGAAGAAGCTCGAGTTCCCCCTGTTCGAGATCCCATACGAGATGCCGTTCATCGCCCTTACCGAGAAGGCGTTCACGCGGCTCGTGAACGAGCAGTACGAGGTGCTCCAGCGCGGCATCGCGATCCACAAGCGGCTCGAGCGGCTGGTGCTCGAGGAGCGCGGCCTGGACGAGGTCGTGCGCGCCCTGGCCGCGACCATCGGCGGCGCCGTATGGGTGCTCTCCGCGCGCGGCGAGACGATCACCGGCAAGCCGTTCCGGCGCCAGGTGCCCGACGCCGCGCTCGAGCACGTGCGCGAGGAGGTGCGCCGTCGGGTTGGCCGGCTTGGGGGCGGCGCGGCGGCCGACGAGGCCCCCGAGTTCGCGCCCGACCACCCGGAGATCGCCGGGCGATCCCTCGTGCTGCCGGTCTCGATCCGCGGGCGCGGTGCCCCGCAGGCTTGGCTCTTCGCGGCGCGCGACGCGGGTGGCCTGGGCGACTTCGAGCGGCTGATCCTGCAGCAGGCGGTGACCGTGGTGGCGCTCGAGCTGATGCGCCAGCGCGCGATGCGCGACACCGAGCGCCGGCTGGCGGGCGACGTGCTCGCCGAGGCGCTCACCGGCCGCCTGTCCGAGTCCGAGCTGGCTTTGCGCCTCCGGCCCTTCGGCGTGGGGGCGAGCGCGGCGGTGCTGGTCTTCGCGCGGCAGGACCGCGGCGCCGCGACATCCGCCGAGGGCGATCTCGACCGCTTCCTGGCCGACGCCGGCGTGGGCGCGTTGGTGGCCTCGCGCGAGCGCCTGCTGTGCGCGGTGGTGGATGCCCGCGACGGCGTCGACCCCGTGGCGATGGCGGCCCGCGCGCGCGAGGCGCTCGTGCCCGAGCACGGCGAGCTCCGGGCGGCGGCCTCGCGGCCGGCGGCCGTGGGCTCGCTGCGGCGCTCGTTCCACGAGGCTCGCTGCGCCCTGGAGGCGGCCTCGCTCGCGAACGGCGACTCGCCGCCGGTGGCCTCCTACCGCGACCTCGGCGCGTTCCAGCTGCTGCTCTCGCTCCAGGATGACGAGGCGCTGCGCCTCTACTGCGACAGCGTGCTCGGCCCGCTCGAGGACGCCAGCGGCGAGTACGGGGACGAGCTGATCCGCTCGCTCGAGGCGTTCATCGAGCAGAACGGCCAGTGGGAGAAGGCGTCACGCGAGCTGTACTGCCACCGCCATACGCTGCGCTACCGGATCCGGCGCGTGGAGCAGCTGACCGGGCGCGACCTGTCGAGCGCGCGCGACCGGATCGAGTTCTGGCTGGCGCTGCGCGCTCGGGAGTTGGTGACCTAGAGGAGGATGCGAGCAGAATGAAGGTCGGAGTACCGACGGAGATCAAGACCGACGAGTACCGCGTCTCGCTCACGCCGGCCGGCGTGCGCGAGCTGGTCGAGCACGGCCACGAGGTGATCGTCCAGGCCGGCGCGGGCGTGGGCAGCACGATCCCGGACGAGGAGTTCACCGCGCAGGGCGCGCGCATCGCGCCGGACGCGAAGGCGGTGTTCGACGAGGCCGAGATGGTCTTGGGGGTGAAGGAGCCGCAGCCGCGGGAGGTTGCCATGTTGCGGCCCGATCACCTGCTGTTCACCTACCTGCATCTGGCGCCGGACCCGGAGCTGACCCGTGGGCTGGTCGAGTCGAGAGCCACGTGCGTGGCCTATGAGACGGTGGTCGACGAGCACGGGCGGCTGCCGCTGCTCGCGCCCATGAGCGAGGTGGCGGGCAAGATCGCCACCCAGGCCGGGGCGTTCTTCCTCGAGCGGCCGCTCGGGGGGCGCGGAGTGCTGCTTGGCGGCGTGCCCGGCGTGGCCGCCGCGACGGTGCTCGTCATCGGCGGCGGCGTGGTGGGCATGAACGCCGCCTTCATCGCGATCGGCATGGAGGCGGACGTGTTCGTGTTCGACCGCAACCTCGACCGCCTGCGCGAGCTCGACCTCGCCTTCGCCGGGCGGGCCGACACCATCTACTCGTCGACGCTCGCGGTCGAGGAGATGCTGCCGCGCGCCGACCTCGTGATCGGCGCGGTGCTGATCCACGGCGCCCGCGCGCCGTACGTGATCAAGCGCGACCAGCTCGCGCTGATGAAACAGCGCGCGGTGCTGGTGGACGTATCGATCGACCAGGGCGGCTGCTTCGAGACCTCGCATCCCACCACCCACTCGGACCCCGTCTACGAGGTCGACGGCGTGACCCACTACTGCGTGGCGAACATGCCGGGCGCAGTGCCCGTGACCTCGACCTTCGCGTTGACCAACGCCACTCTGCCGTACGTGCTGGCGCTGGCCGACCTCGGGCTCGAGTCGGCGATCGAGCTGATGCCCGGGCTGCGGCCCGGCGTGAACGTGGCCGACGGCAAGGTCACCCACCCGGCCGTCGCCGAGGGGACGGGTGTGGAGTACACGCCCGTCGAGGATGTCCTCAGCGTTACCGCGTAATCGCGGAAGGACTACACCGAGATCAAGCACGTGATGGTCAACTTGGAGGGTTGACGCGGTACCGCTTCCTCACGACCTGGCTCCTGGAGACCACCTGCGCAGCGGCGTGGGAGGTCCTGCAGGATCCGCTTCACTGGCCCGACTGGTGGCGCGGCGTCGTGCGCGTGAGCGAGCTCGACGGCGGTGACGAGCGGCGCGTCGGGAGCCGGTACCGGGTCGCGTGGCGCAGCCGCGTCCCGTACGAGCTCGAGTTCGACTTCACCGTTCGCCGGCTGGAGGCGGGCCGCTGGATGGCGGGCGACGCCGAGGGCGACCTCGAGGGCACCGGCTGCTGGAGGCTGTTCGAGGACGGCGGCGTGACGGCGGTGGTGTACGACTGGGACGTGTCGAGCACCAAGCGCTGGATGAACATGCTCGGTCCGGTCGCCCGGCCCGTGTTCGAGTACAACCACGACGTGGTGATGCGCTGGGGCGGCGAGGGGCTCGCGCGCCGGCTGGGAGCGCGGCTGCTGGCGGCGGGCTAGATCCGCAACCGCAGCTCGCGGGCCTTCGAGACCTTGTCGGCGGCGAACAGCGCGGCCGCGCACTCGCCCGCCCGGGCCACCTGGAGCCGGAGCGCCGCCTTGCGCTCGGCGCGATCCTCGATCGACGGATCGTCGCTGACCGCGTCGACGAGGTCGGCGACCCGGCGACCGAAGCGCGCCTCGAGCTCGCCGTGCTCGGCGTCGGTGTCCTCGAGCACGTCGTGGAGCACGCCAGCGGCCACGACCTCGTCGGAGTAGCCGGCCTCGTGCAGCAGGCAGGCGACCTCGACCGGGTGGGTCACGAACGGAAGGTCGTCCAGCTCGCGGGTTTGGCCGGCATGGCGCTCGTTCGCGAAGCGGAGCGCTTCGCGGGTCAGCGGGGAGCGCTCGACGAAGTCGATGCGACCCGTCATCCGGCGCGGCAGCCTACGCTGTTACCCGCCCGTGAACCATCCGGCGGCCCCGTTACATCGGGGTCGTGCGCACGCTCATGAACCGGTTCGTCATCCCGCTGGGCCTCGCGGCCGTGCTGCTCCTGGTTGCGCTCGCCAGCGCGCTCGGCGACGACGCTGGGGGACCGGACCGGTCGCCCGACGCCGGTGGCCCCACGGCGAGCGCGCCGGCCAAGCCGCACGTCGTGCTGCTGATCATGGACGAGCTCCCGGGCGACACCCTGCTCGACCGCCGCGGCCGGGTCGATCCCGTGCGCTACCCGAACCTCGCCGCCCTCGCCGCGGACTCGACCTGGTTCCGAAACGGCCACTCGATCTACGACTCCACCACCAAGGCGGTCCCGCTCGTCCTCGACGGGATGTGGCCGCGGCCCGGCAGCTCCCCGGACCGCCGCGGACATCCGCGCTCCGTCTTCGACATGTTCGCCCCGCGCGGCTACCGGGTCGTCGCCTCGGAGGAGGCCTCGGCTGTGTGCCCACCGCGCATCTGCGACGGCGCCCGCACGCGCAAGCCGGCAATCCTGCCGCTCCTGAACGAGGGCCGCACACGGCGCTTCAACCGCTGGGTCCGCTCGATCGAGGACGGCCGGCCGACCTTCTGGATGAAGCACCTGCTGATGCCGCACGGGCCCTACGTGCACCTGCCCTCGGGCGCGCGGACTCGCCCCAAGCCGCGCGACCTGCTCCCGGGGATGAACACCGTGCCGGGGTTCCACGACGAGTTTCTTACCCGGCACAACGAACAGCGCTACCTGCTGCAGCTCGGCTACACCGACCGGCTCCTCGGACGGCTCGTGCGGCGGCTGAAGCGGCAGGGCGTCTACGACGACACGCTGATCGTGGTCGTCGCCGACCACGGCTACCTGTGGCGCTCCGGCGTCGAGACCCGCCGCCGCGCGCTCGCCGACACCGCCGCCGAGCTGGCGCCGGTCCCGTACTTCGTCAAGCGCCCGGGCCAGCGGCGCGGCCGGGTGAACGGTGCGTTAGCGCGCACGCTCGACGTGCCGTCGACGATCGCGGACGTGCTTGGCGTCCCGCTCGGCTACCGCGACGACGGGCGCTCGGCCTTCAGCCGCGCCGCCCGCCGCGCTCGCCGGATCACCTTCCCGACGCGCGAGTTCGACGCGGTGGTCACGGTCCCGGCGCGCCGCTGGAAGGCGCAGCGGCGCCGGGTGGTCAGGCGCCGGCTGCGCCTGTTCGGGTCCGGCGACCTCGCCGCGCTCTACGGGGGAATCGGGCCGAACCGAGACCTGATCGGACGCGAGGCCGGCAGCCTCGCTCGCGCCGCGGGCGGTGGCGGGCAGGGGACGATCGTCCAGGGCGACCTGCTCGCCAACGTGCGGCGCGCCTCCGGCCTCGTGCCCACGCAGATCGCGGGCCACGTCGAGGGGGGCGGGTCGGGCGAGCTGCGTGACCTCGCGGTGGCCGTGAACGGCCGGATCGAGGCGGTCGGGCGCTCCTTCCGCCTCGCAGGCGACGCCGGCGAGCACTTCGCCTTCATGGTGCCCGAGGGCTCCATGCGAGAGGGCCACAACACGGTCGAGGTGTTCGAGGTGGTGGGGGGAGACCGGCTGCGCCCGGTAGTGAGACGCTGAGCGTTCTTCTACATTGAGCCATGTGCGCACGCCGGCCCTGGTGCTGCTCGCTGTCCTGATCGGCGCCACGGTGGCGGTCGCCGTCGAGGGGAGCGATGACGATGGCTCGCCCGGCGAGCGCTGGCCGCCCGTCGTCGTCATCGTCTTCGACGAGTTCCCCACCGAGACGCTGACGGCCCCCGGCGGGGAGATCGACGCGGAGCGCTATCCCAACTTCGCCGCGCTCGCTCGGACCTCGACCTGGTTCCGAAACGGGTACACGGTCTTCGACTCGACCTTCAAGGCGATCCCGGCGATCCTCGACGGCCGCATGCCGGCGCCGCGGACGGCGGCCGACGTCCGCAGCCACCAGCCGAGCATCTACCACATGATGTACGGGCTCGGATACGACGTGGTGAAGGCGGAGTCCGCCTCGGCGGTCTGCCCGCCCTGGATCTGCGAGGGGGCCCGCACGCGGCGCCCGGGTGTGCTGCCCCGGCTGGCGGGTGGCGGGCGCCCGGCGCGGTTCCACAGGTGGATCCGGGCGATACGCGACCGGCCGCGGCCCACGTTCTACTTCCAACACTCGCTGCTCCCCCACGAGCCCTGGATCTACCTGCCGTCGGGCCATCAGAGCCGGCCGGCGGGCGAGGACCCCATCCGCGGGATCAACAAGCCTCGCGGGTGGCACGACCCCGGTCTGACCGACCACAACCACCTGCGCCACCTGCTCCAGGTCGGGTTCGTCGACCGCGAGATCGGGCGCGTGATGCGGCGGCTGCGCCGGACGGGACTGCTCGACCGCGCGCTGCTCGTGGTGCTCGCCGACCACGGCTACTCGTTCGAGCTGAACGTGGCGAGCCGCCGCCAGGTCACCGAGCGCAACATCGACGAGATCGCGCCGGTGCCGTTCTTCGTCAAGGCGCCGGGCCAGACCGAGGGCGAGGTGGACGACGCGCTCGTGCGCACCGTCGACCTGGTCCCGACGATCGCCGACCTGCTGAACGTGACCGTGCCCGAGCAGGCCGAGGGCCACTCCGCCTACTCCGCCATGACGCGGGCGCGGGAGCACGTGACCCTGATCAGGCGCGACTTCAGCCGGCTGGTGTCGGTCGGCCGCGAGGAGTGGGAGCGCCGGCGCGAGGGGCTGAGGAGGTGGCGCGCGCGCAAATTCGGCACCGGGGCGCGGAGCGAACGCGCCTTCGGCGACCCGTGGGCGTCCGCCTATCGCATCGGGCCGCACCCGCAGCTCCTGGGCGACCGCGTGGGCGGTCTTCCGCGCTCGGGCGAGGTCCGCTGCGTGCTCGCCAACGCCGAGCTGGTGAACCATGTCGACCCGCGCGAGCGGATCCTGCCCACGCGCGTGGTTGGCCGGATCGAGGGCAGCCCCCCGGGCGCGGAGCGGAATCTCGCCGTGGCGGTCAACGGGCGCGTCTGGGCGGTGGGGCGCAGCTTCCACCTACGGGGGCGGCCGCGCGAGTACTTCTCCCTGATCGTGCCCGAGCGCGCCCTGCGGCGCGGGGACAACCGGCTCGAGCTCCTGGAGGTCGGCTCGAACGGGCGCCCGCTGTCCCTTCTCTTGCAGGTCTAGGGATCGACCTCGTTCGGCTTCGCGCTCGGGTCCCGCACGATCCCGGTGGGGTCCTTGTTCGTGTCGACGATGAAGCACGCGAAACGCTCGCGGTCGTCGCGCGCGATGCAGATCCGGAACAGGCCGTCGGCCAGCCGGGCGGCGTGGGCCGTCTCCTCGTTGCGGATCAGCTCGGCGTCGCCGCTCTCCTGGATGTGGGCGTGAATCGCCTGGGCGGCCTCCTCCTTGGCGTCGGTCTCGGCGATCACGGTCGGGCGAGCGGCCAGGCCAGCGGCGAGAACGGCGAACACGCTCGCCACCAGCAGACCGGTCCCCATCCGGTCCGAGAGCACCTCGAGCTGCGCCTTCGGAGGGGCGTCCGGCTCGGCCGCCGGCCGGCGTCTCCACACGCGCCGCGCGAGCCAGGGACCGACCGCGCCGATCAGCACCAGGTTGCCGAAGGTGGCGAGCAGCACAGCGGGGATCAGGTCGATGCCGGTGCGCACCGGCGGCAGCGCGTGCAACACAATGCCGTCCAGCAGGGTGATCGCCACGAACGACGGCCACATCCACGCCCCGCGCAGCCGCCAGCGGACGCGTGCCGGCCAGAAGCGCTGCTCGGGGTCCACCACCAGCAGGGTAGCCTTGGGGAGATGGCGGAACTGTGGGTCGCTCATCTCGGCGCGGTGCCATATCCCGAGGCCCTCGAGCTCCAGCGACGGCTGCGCGACCGGCGCGCGGCCGGCGAGCTGCCGGACGTGCTGCTCGTCCTCGAGCACCCGCCCGTGTACACGAAGGGCAAGCGCAGCGAGCGCGCGGACCTGCCGATGGGCGAGGACTGGTACCGGGCGCAGGGAATCGAGGTCTGCGAGACGGATCGCGGCGGCCGCGTGACCTACCACGGGCCCGGACAGCTGGTGGCCTACCCGATCATGGCCGTCGAGCGTGTGGCCGACTTCGTGCACTCGATGGAGGGCGCGATGGTGGCGGCGCTGGCCGACGAGGGCGTGGCCGTCGAGGGGCGCGACACGCCCTTCACCGGGGTTTGGGCCGGCGAGCGCAAGATCGGCTCGATCGGCGTGCGGGTGCGCGACGGCGTCTCGATGCACGGCCTGGCCGTGAACGTCGACAATGACCTCCAGCCGTTCGAGTGGATCGTGCCCTGCGGGATCGACCAGGTCCGGATGACCTCCGTCTCGCGCGAGACGGGCCGCGCGAGCTCGCTCCCCTGCTTCCGCAAGCGGATGGCCTATCGCTTCGCCGAGGCGTTCGGGCGGCGGCAGCGGTTGGTGTCCGCTCGGCGGTTGTTCGAGCGGGAGGCCGTGGCGGCGTGAGCACGCGCTCGCGGGCCAACCCGGGCGGTGCGCGCGTGCTCGAGATGGGGGAGGTGCGCCCCTTCCGCGACCGCAAGCCGGCGTGGTTCAAGCGCCCCGCGCCCGGCGGCCCGCGGTACCGGGAGCTGCGCGGGATGATCGAAGGCCAGGGGCTGCACACCGTCTGCCAGGAGGCCGCCTGCCCGAACATCGGCGACTGCTGGGAGCGCGGCACGGCGACGTTCATGATCCTCGGCGACACCTGCACGCGCCGGTGCGGGTTCTGCAACGTTAAGACCGGCAAGCCGACCCAGGTCGACCCGCTCGAGCCGCTGCGGGTGGCGCAGTCGGTCCGGAAGATGGGGCTGCGCCACGCGGTGATCACAAGCGTCGACCGCGACGACCTGCCCGATCTCGGCTCGACCGCCTTCGTGGGCGTGATCCGCTCGATCCGGCGGCTCGCGCCGGGCTGCAAGGTGGAGGTCCTGACGCCCGACTTCCGCGGCGAGGAGATGCCGCTCGCGCGCGTGGTCGCCGAGCGCCCCGACGTGTTCAACCACAACGTGGAGACCGTCCCGCGCCTGTATCCGCTCGCCCGCCGCGGCTCTCGCTTCCTGCGCTCGTGCCGCGTGCTGCGCAACGCCAAGGAGCTGGGCAGCGACCGGGTCGTGACCAAGTCGGGGCTGATGACGGGGCTCGGGGAGTCGAAGGAGGAGCTGCTCGAGGCGTTCGGCGTGCTGCGCGAGCACGGTGTGCAGGTCCTGACCGTGGGGCAGTACCTGCGCCCGACGCGCGACCACCTCCCGGTGGTGCGCTACTGGTACCCCGAGGAGTTCGCAGAGCTCGAGCGCGAGGCCTACGCGATGGGATTCGAGTCGGTCGCCGCCGGGCCCCTGGTGCGCTCGAGCTACCACGCCGAGCGGACGCTGGCGCAGGC
>JBOGXT010000327.1:0-1923 GCA_050694635.1 Thermoleophilaceae bacterium | reverse complement strand
GAGCGCGAGCCGGTGAAGCTCGTCCACGGGGGCGGCTCCGAGCGCGCAGCGCATCGCCCCCTCCTCGCGTACGCGCCGGACGAGGGCGCGCGTATCGACCTCGTCGAGCGCCGGGATCCGCTGCGTGGCGAGCCACCCCGCCCAGCCCGGGCGGGCGCAGCGCATAACGACACCTCGAGCTTGCAGCCGGCTCGATTCGTGCCGGCGCGCGTCGACGCCGTAGTTGCCGACGAGCGGATAGCTGAAGGTCAGGACCTGGCCCGCGTAGCTCGGGTCGGTGACCGCTTCCTCGTAGCCGGCCATGGCCGTGGTGAAGCAGAGCTCGCCCGCGGCCGCCCCGGCCGCGCCGACGGAGCGGCCGGCGAAGACCGACCCGTCCTCGAGCACGAGTTGGGCGTGGAGCATGTTGCATAATAAGCTGAAGTCTGCATAATACGCAAGGTGTACACCGCCATCGTCGGCGCCTCGGGCTATGCGGGGCAGGAGGTTCTCGATCGGGTGCTCGCGCACCCGGAGCTCGAGCTCTTCGCGCTCGGCTCCGACTCGCTCGCCGGGCAGGACGCCGCGGAGCTCGACCCCCGGCTCCGCCGCAACGGCACACACGCGCCGGCGTTCGTGACGAACGCGGAGGCGCTCGCCAGCGGGGCCGACCTCCTCTTCGTGTGCCTCGACCACCGCTCGGCGGCCAACATGGAGCCGCCCGCGCGAGGCGTCGCGGTCGACCTCTCCGGAGCGCACCGGCTCGAGGAGCCCTCGGCCTACGAGGCGTGGTACGACTTCGCGCACCCACGACCGCAGGAGCTGGCCGAATGGGCGTACGCCCTGCCGGAGCTCTTCCCCCCGCGCGGGCGGCTGATCGCCAATCCGGGGTGCTACGCGACCGCCGTGCTCCTCGCGCTCGCGCCGCTCGCGGACGCGATCGAGCCCGACAGCGTCGTCGTCGACGCGAAGTCCGGCGTCTCCGGCGCAGGACGGGGGCTCAAGCCGGAGTCGCACGCCGGCCACGTGCTCGACAACCTGACGCCCTACCGCGTCGGGACGCACCAGCACGCGCCCGAGATCGAGCAGGCGCTCGGCTTCCCGGTCTGCTTCGTCCCGCACCTGCTCCCGCTCAAGCGGGGGCTCCTCGTCACCTGCTACGTGCAGGTTGTGGCGGACGACGTCCGCGCGCGCCTCGAGACCGCCTACGCGCCCAGCGCGACGGTGGACGTCCTTCCGGCCGACATGGCGCCCGAGCTCGCGCGCGTCCAGGGAACAGACGCTGCCGAGATCGGCCTCTTCGAGGACCGCCGCACGGGCCGGACGATCGTCATCTGCGCGCTCGACAACCTCGGCAAGGGCGCCGCCGGGCAGGCGGTCCAGAACGCGAACCTCGCCGTCGGCCACCGCGAGACCGCCGGATTGAGGCTCCCGGGGGTCCTGGTATGAGCGTGACCGCCCCGGCAGGGTTCGTCGCCGCCGGCGTCGCCTGCGGGATCCGGCGCGCAGCGCGCGACCTCGCGATCGTGCGCTCGCTCGAGCCGGCCGTCGGAGCAGGGATGTTCACCCGGAATCGCGTGCAGGCGGCGCCGCTCCGCGTCTCGCGCGCCCACCTCGAGGCTTCCGAGCCACAGGCCGTCGTGGTCAACTCCGGCGTCGCCAACGCCGCGACCGGCGAGCGGGGAGAGCTGGACGCGCTCGCCACCGCCTCCGAGGCGGCGCGGCTCCTCGGCCTGCGCGTCGAGCACGTGCTCGTCCTCTCCACCGGCCTCATCGGTGTCCCGCTTCCGCTCGGCAAGGTCCGGGCGGGCCTCGGACGGGCGGCCGGCGTCCTCTCGCCGCAGGGGGGCGCCGCCGCCGCCGAGGCGATCATGACCACGGACACGCGCCCGAAGGAGGCGGCCGTCGCGCGCGGCGGCTTCGCCGTCGGGGGCATGGCGAAGG
>JBOGXT010000326.1:0-10351 GCA_050694635.1 Thermoleophilaceae bacterium | reverse complement strand
CGGCGGCGTCGCTCGCCACGGGCGCCGCCATCCCGCCGGTGTCGTCGGTGCTGCGCTCGCGCTGGCCCTACCTTCTGCCCGGCCGGCCGGAGCTGCTGGCCGGGGCCTTCGCGCTCGACTCGGTGATGATCGAGGTCATCTTCGTCACCGGCCCGCTGATCACCACCCTCGTGGTGGCCACGGTGGGCCCGCAGTACGCCCTGATCGTGTCGGCGGCCTGCGTGCTGTTCGGCACGTCGCTGCTGCTCACCGGCCTGAGCGGCAAGCCGGGACCGGAGCGCGCCGAGGCCGGCCGGCCGGTCTTCGGCCTGGGCGCACTCGCCTCGCCTGGCCTGCGCACGCTGGTCCTGGCCAGCCTGCCCGTCGGCTTCACGTTCGGCACGCTCGAGGTGGTGCTGCCGGCCTTCAGCGAGTCCGAGGGATCGAAGGAGATGGCCGGAGTGCTGTTGGCCGTCTGGTCCGGGGCCAGCGGGATCGGCGGGCTGGTGTGGGGGGCGCGGGGCGGCGACTCGCCGCTGCTGCAGGCGCACCTGGTGTTCGCGTGGCTGCTGCCGCTCGGGGTGGCGCCGCTCGTGCTGGCCAGCTCGCCCCTGACGATGGGGCTGCTGGCAATCCTGGCCGGCCTGCCGATCGCCCCGCTGATCGCCTCCCGCAACCAGCTGGTCGAGCGGGTGGCGCTGCCCGGCACCGCGACGGAGGCGTTCACCTGGCCGCTGACCGCGCTGGTCGCGGGCGTCTCGCTGGGAGCGGCGGCGGCGGGCGCGGTGGTGGAGGCGAGCTCCTGGAGCGCCGGAGTCGTGGTGGCGATGGCCGTCGCGTTCCTGGGGGCGAGCGTGGTGCTGGCGCGGCGTGGAACCCTGGCGCAGCCCCTCGCCGTCTCCAGGTAGATTCGGCCCCATGGGAACCATCAAAGGCGACCGCAGCGTGGAGATCGATGCGCCGATCGAGCGCTGCTACGAGATCGCGGCGGACATCCAGAACGCCCCGGAGTGGCAGGGCTCCCTCAAGGACGTCGAGGTGCTGGAGCGCGACGGCGAGCGCCGCGCGCTGCTCGTCGAGACCGAGTCCGACGCCAAGGTGAAGAGCGTGCGCGCGCTGCTGCGCTTCTCCTACGAGCCGCCGACCGCGATCCGCTGGGTCCAGGAGAAGGGGGACACCAAGTCGCTGATCGGCTCCTGGAGCTTCGAGGACCTCGGCGGCGGGCGCACGCGCGCGACCTACGCGCTCGAGGCCGACCCCGGCCGCATCCTCGGCATGCTGCTGCGCGGGCCGGCCGGGGCCAAGGTGCGCGACTTCCTCGTCGGCAACGCCGCCGACGGGCTGAAGGAGAAGGCCGAGGGCTAGGCGCGGCGCAGCGCCTCGCGCGCCGACTCGAGGTCGGGGAACGGCTGTATGCGGGCGACCTTCCCGTCCTCGACCCAGTGGACCGTGGCCGAGCGCATCTCGACCTCGATCCGGCTGGCCACCCCGCGGCCCTTCAGAAGCATGTCGACGATCACCTGCGCGCCCTCCTCGTGGTACTCCAGCGCCACGAAGCGGACGTCCTCGAGCAGGCCCTCGAACGCGTCCAGGTAGCGGCGCGCGCCGTCGTGGCCCTCGTAGACGTCCGGCTCGGCGGACAGCGAGGGCGGGATCTCGACCACGAAGTCCTCCGACAGCAGCTCGAACACGGAGTCGCGGTCGTCGTTGAAGCGCTCCATGAGCTCCCGCACGAGGTCGAGATTCGACTCCCCCATGCCTGTCATGCTGCCATCCGTGGACGCGGAATCGCGGTGGGCCACCTTCGACTGCTATGGGACGCTCGTCGACTGGAACGCCGGCATCCGTGCCGAGCTCGAGCGGCTGCTCGGGGGAGCGGACGGCTCGCGGCTGCTCGAGCGCTATCACGCGATTGAGCCGCGCGTGCAGCGCGTCCGGCCCGACGCGAGCTACCGCGACGTGATGGCGTCCGTGCTCGCCGAGCTGGCGGACGAGGTCGGGACGGAGCTCCCCGCGGACGAGCGGGACGCGCTCGGCGCCTCGCTGCCGGGTTGGCCGATCTTCCCGGAGGTGCCCTCCGCCCTGGCGGAGGCTCGCGATCGTGGCTGGAAGCTCGTGGCGCTGACCAACAGCGACCGCGATCTGATCGACGCCTCCCTGGACACGATGGGCGTTCCGTTCGACGGGACCGTGGTGGCCTCCGAGATCGGGTCCTACAAGCCGGCGCACGGCCACTGGCGCACGTTCTACGAGTCGACGGGAGCCGACCGCGACCGGCACGTCCACGTGGCCCAGAGCCACTTCCACGACATCGCGCCGGCGCACGCGCTGGGCATCACGTCGGTCTGGATCAACCGGCTGGGCGAGCGCCACGAGCCGGCGCCGACCCGGGAGCTGCGCGACCTCACGGGGCTGGTGGACGTGCTCGACGAGCTGGTGCCGGCGCGTTAGGGCCGACCGGCCGGCGGCGGTCCCGATCGCAGGATGATCTTCGTCTCGGTGTCGGCCGCCCCCAAGCTGCATGCGCAGCGTGCGCAGGAGGACGTCCAGCTCCGCGGTGCATGCGCCGTGTCGCGCTTGCGTCGTGCGCGCGCCGTTGACCGTCACCTCCGTGGCCCGTCCCCTCCGCACGGGCCGGCGTCAGCGAGACTTGGCGGTCGCCCATGCCCGCCCAGCGCCACCTCTTCGAGGTCCCCGCCGATGTCGCCTACCTCAACTGCGCCGGCCTCGCTCCCCAGCTTCGCTCGGTGCGCGCTGCGGGCGAGCGCGCCCTCGCGCGGCGGGCAGCGCCCTGGACCATCGGGCCCGCGGACTGGTTCGACGGGGTGGAGCGTCTGCGGTCCCTCTTCGCCCGGCTGATCGGCGCCGCCGCCGACGGCGTCGCCCTCGTCCCGGCCACCAGCTACGGCCTGGCGGTCGCGGCCCGCAACGTCGAGGCCACCCCGGGCGGCCGCGTGCTCCTGCTGGCCGACGACTTCCCCTCCAACCTCCACACCTGGCGCGCCTGGGCGCGCCGTGGCGGCGCCGAGGTCCTCACCGTCCGGCGCGCCGGCGGCCAGCGCTGGACCGACGCCGTGCTCGACGCGCTCGACGAGCGCGTCCGCGTGGTATCAGTGCCGAGCGTCCACTGGACCGACGGCGCCGTTCTCGATCTCGCGCGCGTGGGCGCGCGGGCGCGCGAGGCCGGCGCGCTCCTCGCGGTCGACGCCACGCAGTCGCTCGGCGCTGTGCCGCTTGACCTGGCCGAGGTACGCCCCGACTACCTGGTCGCGGCCGGCTACAAGTGGCTGCTCGGCCCGCTCGGGGTGAGCTACCTCTACGTGGCGGACGAGCACCGATCGGGACAGCCGCTCGAGGAGAACTGGGTCAACCGCGCCGGCGCCGAGGACTTCGCGGGCTCGACCGCCGGCGGCGACGACTACAGGCCCGGCGCCCGCCGCTTCGACGTCGGCCAGCGATCGAACTTCGTCCTGATCCCGATGGCCCTCGCGGCGCTGGAGCAGCTGCTCGAGTGGGGCGTCGAGAGGATCGCCGCCGACCTGCCGCTGATCACAGGCCGCATCGAGGCGGAAGCGCAAGCGCGCGGGCTCGATGCGCTGCCGGCGGGGGAGCGGGGGCCGCACCTGCTGGGCATCCGCCTACCCGCGGAGCGCGGGTCCGGAGTCCGCGAGCGCCTGGCCGCCGGAAACGTCTTCGTCGAGATGCTCGGCTCGGTCCTGCGCGTGAGCCCGCACCTGCACGCCACCGACCGCGACGTCGACAGGCTGTTCGCGGCACTCGATCTCGCCCTGGCCGAGACGCCCCGCTAGCCGAGCAGCTCGTCCAGGAAGCTCTTGCGCTTCTTGTCCTTGCGGTGGGAGCGGTAGTCCGAGTAGAGCCGCTCGGCCGTCTGCTTGTTCAGCCCGTAGTCCTGCCTGGGCCGGTCGCGGCCGGTCATCTCCCGCAGGAAGCTCTCGTCGTCCTCCTCGACTCCGGCGACGACCTGCCGCTCGCGCTCCAGGACTTGGTCGAGCTCGCCGCGATCGAGCCATACGCCGCGGCACTGCCGGCAGGCGTCGATTCGTACGCCGGCGCGCTCGAGCTCGACCAGCTCGGCGCCGCAGGCGGGACATCGCATATCGCCGTGTCGTGTCATGAGTCCATCCTAGGAGGGCCGAGTCCCGCGGACCGCCGCGTCGGCGAGCGGCCTCGACATCGCCGGGATCACCGGCATCGCAACCGGCACCGTCCGCGGCAGTCCGAACCACGGGAAGACGCTCGTGTCGTGGAAGGCCGTGAGTGCGGAGATCCGGTCACCCTCGAGCGTGAGGACGAGGATGCCGACGGAGTGCGCGATGGGGCACTGCGCGTCCTCCAGGTAGAAGCCGAACGCGGGCTGGCCGTTCGCGCGCGTGGCCACCAGGCGGAAGCGCTGGAGGTCGCCGCCGGCCGGCACGGTGGAGAGGAACCGCGCGATCGTCGCCGGGCCCTGGTACTCGAGCGGCACCGGCGGCATGGTCAGCCAGGCGTCGTCCGTGAGCAGCGCGACGATGGCGTCGACGTCCCCGCTCTCGAAGGCGTCGGCGAAGCGCCCGACGAGCTCGCGCTCGCGCGGTGACTGCGGCAGCGGGGCGCGCTCGCGCTCGGTGGACGGCAGGCGCGTCTCGAACGCCGAGCGCGCGCGCTGGAGCCCGCTGTTCACCGCCGCCCCGGTGGTCCCGAGCATCTCGGCCACCTCGGCCGCCCGAAACCCGAGGACGTCGCGGGGCTGGCCGATCACCGCGACGGCCCCGCAAGGCATCTCCATGGCGTGCGCATGCTTGTACGGACACCGGAGGACGCCCGAATTCATCGCTCAATCGCCGGATCCGGGGGTGTCTGCATCCACACGTATCCGAGATCCCCGCAGGAGGGCACGTGACGGCAGACGTCAGACATTCCCGATGGGTGCTCGCGCTCGCGTCGGTGGCATCCCTGATGGTGGCCCTCGACACGCTGGTCGTGTCGACGGCGCTGAGCACGATCCGGCTCGACCTCGGCGCGTCGATCGCCGAGCTCGAGTGGACGGTCAACGCGTACAACCTGAGCTTCGCGGTGCTGCTCATGACGGGTGCCGCGCTCGGCGACCGGTTCGGACGACGGCGACTGTTCGCTCTCGGACTAGGCGTCTTCGTCGCGGGTTCGGCGGCGTGTGCGCTGGCCCCGGACGTCGGCACGCTCATCGCCGCGCGCGCGGTCCAGGGCGTCGGCGCGGCGCTCGTCATGCCGCTCGGGTTGACGCTGGTCAGCGCGGCGTTTCCGCCGGCGCGTCGCGGGAAGGCGCTCGGCATCTACTTCGGCGTGACGGGGCTGGCGGTGGCGAGCGGGCCCGTGGTCGGCGGGGCGATCACCGAGGGTCTCGCGTGGGAGTGGATCTTCTGGATCAACGTGCCGCTCGGCATCGCGGTCATCCCGTTCGTGCTGCGGCAGATCAGGGAGAGCTTCGGGCCCGACACCGCCATCGACCTCGTTGGGCTGGCGCTCGTGACGTGCGCGGCGTTCGGCGTGGTCTGGGGGCTCGTGCGAGGCAACCCGGCGGGATGGGGCAGCCTCGAGGTGGTGGGCTCGCTTGTCGCGGGCGTGCTGCTGGCCGCCGCCTTCGTCGCCTGGGAGCTGCGCACCCGCGACCCGATGCTGCCGATGCGCTTCTTCCGCTCGCGCGCCTTCTCGGCGGGCAACGTCTCGGTGTTCTTCTCGGTCGCGTCGCTGTTCGGGGCGGTGTTCTTCCTCGCGCAGTTCCTCCAGACGGGCCTCGGCTACGGCCCGCTCGACGCCGGCCTGCGGCTGCTGCCGTGGACGGTGACGCTCTTCTTCGTCGCACCCGTCGCCGGCGCTCTGGTTGACCGGTTCGGCGAGCGGCCCTTCATGGTCGCCGGATTGACCCTGCAGGGGATCGGCATGGGCTGGATCGCGCTGGGCGCCGACCCGGGGATGGCCTACGGCGAGATGATCGCGCCGCTGATCGTCGCCGGCTGCGGCGTCTCGATGTCCTTCCCCGCCGCGCAGAACTCGGTCGTCGGGTCGGTGCCGGTCGAGGCCGTCGGCAAGGCCGCTGGGACGAACAGCACCATGCGTGAGCTCGGCGGCGTCTTCGGGATCGCCATCCTCGTCGCGGTGTTCTCGGGCGCCGGGAGCTACGCGTCGCCGACGGAGTTCACCGACTGGTTCGCGCCGGCGCTCGGCGTGACCGCGGGCCTGTCGTTCGTGGGAGCGGTCGTCGGGCTCGGCCTGCCCGGGAGGCGGGCGACGATCCGCACGCCGGGAGCCCATGCCCCAGGACTGGCCGTGGAGGAGCCGGGAACCGCGCGCTGAACGCCTGTCTAGCGGCCCAACGTGCGCTGCAGCTCCCGGGCCCGTCCGGGGAGGCCGCGGACCCGGTCTCGCACCGCCGCCAGTCCCGATCGCAGGGCCGCGTCACCCGCTTCGACCGGCAGCATCGAGTCCTGGAGGGTGGCAAGAGCCTGGTCCGCCTCGCTGACGGCCCCCACCGCTCGGTCGATGAAGCCGGCCGCGCCACCCTGGGACACGCCTGCAGACTGTTGCTCGAACATGCGCCCCGGCAGCCCGTGGCGATCGGCGAACTCGGCGTGGGAGGCCTTCGCGCGCCCGTAGGCGATCTGCACCGGATGGAAGAGCTCCTCCTCGAGCCGGTCGCCGTTGTGAGCGTCCAGCTTTTCGTACGCCTCGGCCAGGCACGCGAGCGCAAACCCGAGCTGGTCCGTCGCCTCGGCGAGGGTGTCGAGCAGTTGCTGCCTCGCTTCGGAAGTGGCGTAGGCCATCACCGGGAGGGTACGACTACAGCTGGCTGGGCTCGCCTCCCGGCTCTCGCGCGAGCTCCGACCACGGGGCCCGGGCGGGCTCCTCGTCGTAGACGACCGTCGTGCCGGCGATCCTGTCGTGCCAGCCGCGCCGCTCGGGTGACAGCAGGATCGCGAAGAAACCGAGGCCCAGCGGCAGGAGCGACAGCGGGATCGCCAAGATCCGCCTGAGCGCACGGCGAAGGCCGATCTCCCGCGACCCGCTCGCGTCGAGATGGATGCTCAGCAGTCGCATCCCCGGGGTCTGGCCGACCAGCGCCCAGAACGCGACGAAGAGCGAGCCGCCGATGAGGAACCCGATGACGCCGAAGGTGAGCACGCCCCATATCGACAGGCCGTCGCTGCCACCCGTGGCCGCCGGCACGATCGACGCCAGCAACCCCGACCCAATCGAGAGCAGCGCGCTGATGAGGGCGAGGTCGACGACTCCGGCGAGGGCTCGCGTCACGAGGCCCACCTGGTTTGTCTCGGCCTCGTGGCCGGGCCGGTTCAGCATGCCGTGGACGAGACGCTCGGCGGCGTCGTCGAGCGCCTCGGTGATCACCGTGAGGCGCCTGCCCACGTCCGTGATCAGGCCCACGCCCTGCTGTGCGATCGCTGCCCGCACCTCGGGCGCCTCCGCGATCCGCTCTACCAGCATCTGCGCCTTCGGGCTGGCGAGGATCTCGGCCCAGACCCGATCGGCCACCTCGGTGTCCAGTGCGTTGACGATGGCGTCCACCACCTCGTCGCTGGTGAGCGCCTGCTCGAACGCGCGCCCCACCGCGTTCTCCTCCACGAGCACCCGCGCGATCGCCCGCTCCACGGCGGGGCTGCGCAGCGCGCGGACGATGGCCTCCTCGGCGGCATCCTCGATCGCCTTGTCCACACCGGTGGCGCCGGCAAGGCGCTCGGCGCCGCGCGCCCCCGCCCCGAGCACCCGTGCCGCCGGAGAGCGCGACCTCGGCGCGCGCGGCCCGGGACCGCTGCCGTCAACGTTCATGAAGACGACTCGAGGACGGCGATCACGTCCTTTGAGTGGGTGACGGGCAGCCGGTTGCCCTCCAGCTCGACACGCGAGCCGCTGGCCTCGTCGATCAGCTCGAGCACGCGGACGTTCACGCCTTGGTGGACCTTGGCGGTGATGCCGTCGCGCGAGAGCTGAAAGACGAGGTCCGTGGGCTCGTCGCGCCTGGTGGGCGCGGCGAAGCCGTACACCGCCGCGGCGGACACGCCGACGAGCATCGCCGAGGGAAGCCCGGACGCGGCGTCCGAGGCCCGCCCTCCTGCCACGGCGCCCACGCCGACTCCCACACTCTCCCCCACGCCCCCGAACACGCCTCCGGTGTCCCCACCCACGAGCCCGCCGGCGAACATGCCGCCCGTGTGGCCGCGCGGAGAGAACTGGCCGGCGGCGAGGACCTCGTCGTCGATTCCCCGCGCACGAAGGGCGCCCTCGACCAGCTCGACCATCCGCTCCTCAGACATCGCCGACCTCCTCCGATCTCCAGGACATCATCGTCGAATGGCGGGCGCGTGCGGGCGACGCAGCGACCCTCCCACGAACAGCACGGACACGAGCAAACCGCAGAGCGCAAGGGCTGCCACGAGTCGGAACGACCACTGCATGCCGGCGGCAAACGCCTCACGCACGAGCTCGAGCAGCCGGTCGGCCGTTCGCTCCGAGAAGCGGCGGAGGATCTCAGCCGCCGAATCGGTGCCGGCCAGCGCGCCGTGGAGGGTGTCGACCTCGCCGCCGCTCAGGTCCGCGCCGGCCAGGTCCTCCTGCAGGCGATCCTCGGACGCGGTGATGAAGATCGTTGTCGTGAGACCGAGCCCGACCGAGCCGCCCGCCACCTGGAACATGTAGACGAGCCCGCCGGCGAGGCTCGCGCGCGCGGGGTCGAGCGCCGTCACGGCCGCCGTGGTCACGGACGAGTAGAAGAGCCCGACGCCGACGCCCATCACGACCATCCCGGGGACGAGCGAGACGAAGCCCGAGTCGCGCTCGATCAGCGAGACGAGGAACGCTCCGAGCGCGAGGCAGGCGGCGCCCGCGCTGACGATCAGCTTTGCTCCCAGCCGCGAGTACAGCGACCCGGCCACGAACGAGGTGAGCGCGAACACGGCCATCATCGGCAGCAGGCCGGCGCCGGCCTCGAGCGGCGTGTAGCCCAGGATCTTCTGGAAGAACTGCGGCAGGTAGAGCAGGGACGCGAAGAAGACAGCGGACATGAACAGAGTCGCGAGACAGGCCGCGCGGAAGCTCCGGTTGCCGAACACGTCGCCCGGGATCAGCGCCGCGGTGCCGGCCCGTCGCTCGATCAGCGCGAACGCCGTGAGCAGCAGCGCGCAGAGCGCGAACAGGGCGAGGATGCGTGCGTCGCTCCAGCCCCAGTCGGTCACCTGGTCGAGGGCGACGAGGAGCGCCACCAGGCCGATGGTGATCGAGGCGACACCGGGATAGTCGATTCGCTCGCGCGTGGCGGGGCGCGACGGTGGGATCGCCCGCCACGTTGCGAAGCAGGCCAGCGCCGCGATCGGCAGGTTCACGAACATGATCCAGCGCCAGCTCAGGGTCTCGGCGAGAAAGCCCCCCAGCAGCGGACCGGCAGCGTTGCCGAAGCCCGCCACCCCGATGATCAGGCCGCCGGCGAGCCCCGCCTTGTCGTCCGGCAGGGCGTCGTAGGTCATGCCGAGCACGGCCGGCCACATCATCGCCCCGCCATCCCCATCAGCGCCCGGCAGACGATCAGCCAGAGCTCGCTCTGGGCGGCGCCGCCCAGCACCGAGAAGGCGGCGAAGATCGCCGCGCCGATGAGGAACAGGCGCCGGCGCCCGAACATGTCGGCGAGCCGCCCGCCCGTCACGATCAGCACGCCGAACACGAGCGCGTAGGCGTTGATCACCCATTGCACGGTGCTGACGTCGGAGTCGAACTCGGTCTCGATGTCCGGCAGCGCGACGCTCAGGGCCGTCACGTCGTTGGCGATGACCAACACGGCCATCGCCATCGCGCCGAGAGCCAGCAACGTGCCTCGATCGAGACCGCCCATCTACGCGGAAGCTACCGCCTCCGGCTCAGGCCCCTCAACAGCTGAGCGCCGGCCGTGTCGCGAAACCAGGTCTCGTATTGCTCCGGCGTCCAGCCCCGCTCGCGGACGAGCAGCAGCCACAGGTCGGGGTGGTTGAGCGTCCAGAGGATGTCGGTCGCGCGGGTGACGTCGAGCCCGGGTCGCAACGCCTTCTTCTCGAGGAGCACTTCCACGATCGCGCGCTGGTTGTCGTAGAACTCCGACTGGATGCGGTGCCACAAGCCCGCGATCTCGGGGTCCGCCGGGGCGGCGCTGCGGATCACCCCCAGCAGCGCGCCCGCCCGCGTCTTGACCGCGCGCGAGTTGCGCGCGTTCAGGCGCAGCTGGCGCTCGGGGTCCGGCTCCTCGAGCACCTCGCGATAGACGTCTGGCGCCGGCTTTCCTCGGGGGACCTCCTCCGACGAGACCGTGGCCGCGAAGAATCGTGCGAGCCCCGTGGCTTCCAGCACCGCATCGATCACC
>JBOGXT010000325.1:0-4050 GCA_050694635.1 Thermoleophilaceae bacterium | reverse complement strand
CCTTCGCCATGTCGGCCTGCATCTTCTGGACCTGCTGCATCATCTGGTTCAGGTTGGGCTGACCCATCAGTCCTTCTCCTCATCGGGGTCTTCGAAGACTTCCTCGGCGCCGAACTCGGCGCGCAGCCTGCGGACGGCCGGAGCGGCCCCCTAGAAGCCGGGCAGGCCCAACCCGCCCAGGCCGCCCGGTCCGGCGAGGCCGCCCGCGGCCGCGTTCATCTTCGACGCGGCCAGCTCCTGGGCGGAGCGGATCGCCTCGTTCACCGCCGCCTGGACCATGTCCTGGAGCATCTCGACGTCCTCGGGATCGACCGCCTCGGGGTCGATCCGGACCTCCCTCAGCTCGAGGTCGCCGGTGATCTTCACCGTGACCATGCCGCCCCCGGCGCTGGCCTCCACGACCTCGTTCTTCAGCTCCTCCTGGGCCTTGACCATGTCGGCCTGCATCTTCTGGACCTGCTTCATCATGGCGTTCATGTTGGGCTGGCCGGCCATCGGCTACTCACTCTCCTCGTCGAAAACTTCCTCGGCCGCGAACTCCGCTCGCAGGCGCTCGATCAGCTCCTCCTCGCCGAGCAGGACGGGACCGCTCGGCGCCACGTCGTCGCGCAGCTCGTAGGCCACGGTCAGCGACTGGCCGGTCAGGCCGCGCAGCGCCCGCTGGACGAGATCCCGGTTCGCCTCGGCCTTCTTCTTGACGAAGGCGGCGTCGGTGGGGAAGGCGACCGTGACGCGGCTGGCGTCGAGCGTCACCGGCCGGGCGGCGCCGAGCGCGGCCCCCAGCATCCCGTTCTCCTCCGTGACGGCCTCGGCCACGGCCGGCCAGACGGTCTGGAGCTGCTCGAGCTCGATCGACCCGACCGCCTGCGGGGCGGCCTCCTCCTGGACCTCGACGGCCACCGCGGCGGAGGGTCCCGCCGCGCTGCGCTGGGGGGAGGAGACCGCGGGCGCGGTTGCGGCCGGCGCCTCAGCCGACGCGGGAGCTTCGCCCCCGAGGCGCGCCTCGAGCTGCTCGATGCGGAACATGAGCGCCTGGAGCGACAGGTCGGCCTGCGGCTGCGTCGCTTTCAGCAGCCCCATCTCGAGCTGGATGCGCGGCTCCGAGCCGTCCTTGACGGCGGCGATGGCCGCGGCCAGGAAGTCGATCGCGCGCAGGATCTCCCCCTGCGACAGCCGCTCGGCCTGCTGGGCGAGACGGTCGGTGTGCTCGGCGGTGACCGAGAACGAGTCGGGCACCTCGCCGAGCGTCTGGACCACGAACAGGTGGCGCAGGTGGGCCGAGAGGTCGCGCATGAACTGCGTGAAGTCGCGTCCAGAGTCGGACAACCGCTGCACTGCCAGGAGCGCGGCGCGGGGATCGCGGTCGGCGAGCGCCTCGGCGGCGTCGAGGACCAGCTCGGCGTCGGCCACGCCGAGGATGTCGAGCACGTCCTCGAGCTTGACCTGCTTGCCGCCGTAGGTGACGAGCTGCTCGAGCGTGCCGAGCGCGTCGCGGAAGCTTCCCGTGGCGGAGCGGGCGATCATGCCGACCGCGGGGTCGGGCAGATCGATCCCCTCCCCGCCCGCCACCTGGCGCAGCACCCCGGCGATCTGCTCCAGCGACGGCCGCTGGAAGTCGAAGCGGTGGCAGCGGTCCACGATCGTGGCGGGCACCTTGTGCGCCTCGGTCGTGGCCAGCACGAAGACCACGTGCGGGGGCGGCTCCTCGAGCGTCTTCAGGAACGCGTTCCAGGCGGCGGTCGAGAGCATGTGCGCCTCGTCGAGGATGTAGATCCGGCGGCCACCCTGCATCGGCGCCAGCGCGACGTTCTCGCGCAGTTCGCGGATGTCGTCCACCGAGTTGTTCGATGCGGCGTCCATCTCCACGACGTCGAGCGACGTGCCCGCGAGGATGGCCCGGCAGGCCGGATCGTCGGGATCGAAGTCGGCGCGCTGGCCGCCGCTCGCGTTCAGCGCGCAGGCCAGCAGCTTGGCCATGGACGTCTTCCCCGTGCCGCGCGAGCCGACGAACAGATAGGCGTGGTGGACCTTGTCGAGCTCGATCGCGTTGCGAAGCGTGCGGACGATGTGCTCCTGGCCCACCACCTCGTCGAAAGTCCTCGGGCGGTGGCGGCGGTAGAGGGAGAGCATGGATCGTCCATGCTAGCTCCGAGGGTGGAGGGGACTGAAGTCTCGCGGCCGGCTGCCGATTAGAAGAGGGATGAGACTGCTTCCCCAGGGCATGAGGCCGCTGTCCAACCTCGCGCGCCGGACGGCCGCGACCGCCCTCGAGCGCGCCTCCGCGGATGCGCGGAGCATGCCGGGCAACCTGCTGGCCCACGAGCGCCTGGACGACCTTACGACCGCGGCGCGGCGCATCGTGGCCGAGGTGGAGCGCCTGCCCGAGGCCCCGTACGACCTCTCCGGGCCCGCCGACCACCCGATCGACACCACCGTCGCGGGCCTGGTGGTGGGACGGCGCCTTGAGCTGCCGGGCGAGGCGCTGCTCGAGCTCGGCCTGGGGCTGTTCCTCCAGGACATCGGCAAGCTCGCGCTGCCGCCGGCGATCGTGGACAAGCCCGGTCCGCTCGACGACGCCGAATGCGAGCTGATGCGGCGCCACCCGCAGCACGGGCTCGGGCTCCTGCGCGACGCCGACATCGGCTCGGGCGCTCGCGCGGTGGTCCGCTTCCACCACGAGCGCTGGGACGGCGGCGGCTACCCGGCCGGCCTCGCCGGCAACAAGATTCCCCTGCTCGCACGCATCGCCGCGGTGGCCGCGGCCTTCGCCGCCACGTCCTCCCAGCCGGCCGGTGTGGATGCCCTGCGCGCCGGCGCCGGTCGCGCCCTCGACCCCAAGCTGGTCGAGGTCCTCGTGGACGTCGCGATGGCCCGGTCGCCGGGCCTGCGCGCGGTCGCCGCCTAGCCCGCTAGCCGACCAGGTCCAGCGCGGCGCCCACGATCGCCTCGGCGTCGATTTCGTGGTGCTCGTACACCTCGCCGAGGTCGCCCGACTGGCCGAACCGGGTCACGCCCAGCGGCGTCAGCGGCGTGGCGTTCACCGCCGCCAGGAAGGCGAGCGCGTGGGGATCGCCGTCGAGCACCGTCACGAGCGGGGCGGCGCGGTCGGCCGGCAGCAGCGCGTCCAGCACATCCTCCTCGTGGTCGCCGAAGCCGGCGCGCGCCCTCACCTCGCGAAACAGCAGATCCGCGCTCGTCACGCAGAGCACCTCGACGTCGTCGCCGAGCACCTCGGCCGCCTCGATCACGTCCGGCATCACCGCGCCCATGCCGGCCAGGGTGACGCGCGGGCGCCCCTTCGCGCGGCGCAGCGGGTAGCCGCCGGCGAGCACAAGCCGGTGCCGCTCGTCGCTCGTGTCGCCCCCGGCCAGCGCCTGGTCGATCGGCCGGGTCGAGAGCCGGAAGTAGGCCGACTCGCCGCCCGGGCGCCCGAGCTGCGCGAGCGCACTGAGCAGGGTCCACTCGAGGTCCTGGCCGAACGCGGGCTCCCAGGCCGTGCAGCCGGGCTGGCCGATACCGATCGAGGGCGTGACGATCGACTGGTGCGCGCCGCCCTCGGGCGCAAGCGACACGCCGCTCGGCGTGCCGACCAGGATCGACTGCCCGCCCGCGTAGATGCCGAACGACCAGGGCTCGAGCGCACGGCCGACGAAGGGGTCGTAGATCGTGCCGATCGGCAGCAGCGGTTGGCCGTAGCGGCTCCAGGTGGCGCCCAGCTCGCCGAGCAGCCCGACGAGGTTGGTCTCGGCGATGCCAAGCTCGATATGCCGGCCGCGGGCGGTCTCGTGCCAGTGGACGAGCGTCTGCGGGTCGTCCGCGAACCAGTCACGCCGCTCCCCCACGGAGAAGATCGCGGACTTGTTGATCCAGCCGCCGAGGTTGGTCGAGCTGGCCACGTCCGGGCTGACGGTCACCACCCGCTCGGCCACCTCGGGCGCGTCATGGACCAGGTCCACGAAGAACCTCCCGAACGCCTGCTGGGTCGACTCCTTGCCGCGGTGGCTGCGACCGAGGCTGGGCGGCACGGAGGGCGGCGCGGCGGGCTGCGGC
>JBOGXT010000324.1:0-1839 GCA_050694635.1 Thermoleophilaceae bacterium | reverse complement strand
GCCGCTCACCACCCACTTCCGCCCGCTGCGTCCCTCGATCGGAAACGCGAGAAAGATGCGCTGGGCGAGCGGCGCGAGCAGCCGGTTGGTCACCCCGAGGTGGCTGTCCGCCTCCGTGAGCACGAGCGGCAGGCCGAGCGCGCGAGCAGCGAGGCCCACCGGGCCCGCGACGTACCCGCCTCCACCGAGCACGGCGTCGGCGCGGACGCGGCGCAAGAGAGTGTGGGCTGTCCCAGTCCCGTATATGGAGACGCAGACAGCCCACACTGCCCGCAGCGGGTTGCGCCGGTCGATGCCCTCCACCCGCAGGCGGTGGAACGGGTACCCGGCCGCGGGCACGAGCTCCGCCTCGGCCCGATCTCCTCCGACGAACTCGACCTCGGCCCCGCGGGCGCGCAGAGCGTCAGCGACCGCCAGCGCGGGCACGACGTGCCCGGCCGTCCCGCCTGCGGCGATCACGATCCTGGGCATCGCGTCCTCCCTCGATCGCTTCGAGCCGGGGGGTCGCCGCACGCCGGCGCGCGCGGCCGCCCGTCGCGGCCACGTCGAGCAGCAGCCCCATCGCTGCCATCAGCACGATCAGGTTGGTGCTGCCGTACGAGAGGAACGGCAGCGGCACGCCGGTGAGCGGTGCCATCCCCATCACGGCGAAGAAGTTCAGCGTCGCCTGGCACAGGATCAGCGAGGTCACGCCGGCCGCCAACAGCTTCGAGTGCAGGTCGCGCGCCGCCTTGGCCGCGCGCAGGCCGGCGTAGGCGATCATCCCGTACAGCCCGATCACCCCGAGGATCCCTACGAGGCCGAGCTCCTCGCCGATGATCGCCAGGATCATGTCCGTGTGGGCCTCGGGCAGGTAGAAGATCTTCTGCACGGACTCCCCCAGCCCCACGCCGAAGAAGCCGCCCGAGCCGATCGCCGTCAGCGCCTGCACGGCCTGGAAGCCGGTGTCGCCCGCGTCGGAGAATGGGTCGAGGAACGACGTCAGCCGCTCGCGCCGGTAGGGCTCGGCCAGCGCGAGCAGCATGGCCAGGCCGGCGAGCACGCCGAAGATGCCGCTCAGCAGCCGCATCGGCGTGCCGGCGGCGACGAACAGGGCGCCGAGCGCGAAGCAGATCGTCATCGCGGTGCCCATGTCCGGCTGCTTGAGCAGCAAGAGGCACGCGATCCCAACCACGATCAGCAGCGGCTTGACGAGCCCGCCCAGCGTCTTCGTGGCGCGCGGGCGCGCCGCAAGCACCTGCGCCGCGTAGAGCACGAGCGACAGCTTGAGCAGCTCCGAGGGCTGGAACTGGATCGGCCCGGCGCCGAGCCATCGCGTGGCGCCGTTCACCGTCACGCCGAGCCCCGGCAGCATCACGGCGATCGTCAGGCAGAAGGAGCCCACCAGGGCGATCGGCGTGAGCGCCCGGATCGCGGCCAGCCCGTGCCGGGACGCCGCGTGCATCACCACGAGCCCGATCAGCCCGAAGATCGCGTAGCGCTTGAGGTAGTAGGACGGATCGCCCGTCCCGCTCAGCAGCGACTCCGCCGAGCTCGCCGAATAGACCATCACCGCCCCGAACGCCAGCAGGCAGAGGGTGGCGGTATAGAGGATCGAGTACTCGACCGGTCGCTTGCGGGCGGCAACGCGCGAAGCCATCCGGCCCTCCTTCGACGCGCCCGCGCCGATTCATGCCCGCGGTACCAGCGCCCTGAAGCGGTCGCCGCGCTCCTCGTAGTCGCGGAACTGGTCGTAGCTCGCGCACGCCGGCGAGAGCAGCACTACCTCGCCCGGCCCGGCGGCGGCCGAGGCCTCGCGCGCGGCCGTCTCGAGGTCGCCGCAGCGCAGCAGCGGCACGC
>JBOGXT010000323.1:0-2950 GCA_050694635.1 Thermoleophilaceae bacterium | reverse complement strand
GGCTGAACCGGGTAGAGAAACCCGGATGAGCAGGGTGCGCAGGGGAATCGCGCTGATCGTCGCGCTCGTGGCCCTGGCCGCGCCGGCGTCGGCGGCGGCCGACTACGTCGCGCTCGGCGACTCGTACGCCGCCGGGCCGCTCATCCCGCTCCAGATCCAGCCGTTCGGCTGCCTCAAGTCGAACAACAACTACGCGCACATCGCGCAGCGGACGCTCGCCTTCGCCGAGTTTCGCGACCCGAGCTGCAGCGGCGCCGAGACCGAGGACATGACCCAGCCCCAGGGCGTGACGCCCGGTCCGAACCCGCCCCAGTTCGACAGCCTGCAGCCCGACACCGAGCTCGTCACGATCAACATCGGCGGCAACGACATCGGCTTCTCGAGCATTGCCGAGGACTGCTTCACGTTCCAGCGCACCGGCTCGCCGTGCCGCGACCAGTACGTCCAGAACGGACGCGACGAGATCAGCGAGCGGATCCAGGCCACCGCGCCGCTGGTGGCCGCGGTGTTCCAGGGCATCAGAGAGCGCTCCCCGAAGGCGCGCGTCTTCGTGCTGACCTATGCCGCGATCTTCCCCGAGGAGGGCACGTTCGGCTGCTGGCCGCAGATGCCGGTCGCCGACGGCGACATCGCCTACCTGCGCGAGAAGCAGAAGGAGCTGAACGCGATGCTGGTCGAGCAGGCCGGGCTGAACGGCGTCGGGGTGGTCGACTGGTACGAGGCGAGCATCGGCCACGACGCCTGCAAGCCGCCCGGCATCCGCTGGGTGGAGCCGGCCGTGCCCGCGAACGCCGCCGCTCCGGTGCATCCGAACCTGCTGGGCATGCTCGGCGCGGCGGAGCTCGTCGAGGCGGCCGCCACGACCGGCGGCTAGCGCGTCAATTCCTTCCAATACGGGCGGCGGGCCGCGGCGTAGCGTGCCGTCCATGCAGAGCATCTATCCGGTCCTCAAGTACGACGACGCGCGCGCCGCGCTCGACTTCCTCGAGCGGGCGTTCGGCTTCGAGCGGCGCCGCGTCTACGACGGCCAGAACGGCGGCGTCGCGCATGCCGAGGTCACCTTCGGCAACGAGCTGGTCATGATCGGCTCGACCAGCGAAGGCGACCCGACGTTCAACCAGGGTGTCGCGATGACGGTCGTCTACGTCGTCGTGGACGATCCCGACTCGCTCCACCAGCGAGCGATCGGCGCTGGTGCCGAGATCGTCATGCCGCCGACGGATCAGGAGTACGGCTCGCGCGACTTTGCGGCTCGGGATCCCGAGGGGAATATCTGGAGCTTCGGGACCTACCGGCCCGAAGCACCGTGACCGCGCCGCGGCGCGGGCTCAGCGTGATGCTGCGGCGGCGGCTGCCCTCCGTCGCGCCCGGGGCCGGCGCCGGCTCCGCGCGGGCGAACACCGCGCGCAGCACGACCTTCATCTCGAGCATCGCAAAGCTCGCTCCCAGACAGCGCCGCCGGCCGCCGCCGAAGGGGATCCACGTGTAGGTGCCGGGTGGCTCGTCGAGGAACCGCTCGGGGCGGAACTCGTACGGGTCGCGATAGATCGTCGGATCGTGATGGATCAGGTACGAGTTGGCGGCCAGACAGACGCCCTCCGGATAGCGGAAGCCGCCGATCTCGACGGGCTGCATGACCAGCCGAGGCGCGGCCTGCGGCAGGACGGGACGGTGGCGCAGCGTCTCTTGGACGGTCGCGGTCAGGTAGCCGTCGCCGTCGCCGGAGTCGACCTCCGCGGCGAGGCGACCCGCGACACGCGGGGTCCGGGCGAGGCGCTCGAAGGCCCACGACAGCTCCGAGGCGGTCGTCTCGTGGCCGGCCACCAGCAGGGTCATGAGCTCGTCGCGCAGCTCCTGCTTCGACATCGGCGAGCCGTCCTCGTGCCGGGCCGAGAGCAGCATGGCCAGCACGTCGTCGCGCTGCTCGCCGTCGTCCGCGCGGCGCTCGTCGACCAGGTCGAACAGAAGAGCGTCGACCTCCTCGCGGCCGCGGACGAAGTCCCTCCAGGTGCGCCCGCGCTGGAGGAACGGGAGCATCGAGGCGGGCCGCGCGCCGAACTCGAGGATCTGCGTCAAACGGTCGCGGAGGGTGTCGAGCCTGGGCCCCTCGTCGAGTCCGAACACGGCGCGCAGGATCACCTCGAGCGTCAGCGCCTGCAGGCGCGGGTGCAGCTCGACCGGCTCGCCCAGCGGCCAGCCCGCCACCTCGCGCTCGGTCACCTCCTCGAGGAGCCCGGTGAGCGCCTCCATGCGCTCGCCGTGGAAGGCGGGCAGCATCAGCCTGCGCTGCGAGAGGTGGGCGCTCTCGTCGAGGAGGATCACCGAGTTCGCCCCGACCACCGGCTCGAGGATGCGTGCGCCCTCGCCCGGGTGCAGCACGGCGGGCGGCGCGGTGAAGACCTCCTTGGCCTCAGCCGGGTCCGAGAGGTGGACGAACGGCGGGGACTGCAGCAGCCGCAGCGTGAAGCGCTTGCCGTAGCGGGCGCGGCAGCGCTCGAACAGCGGCACGCTGCGGGTCCACCACGCAAGCGTCTGGACGGCGCGTGGCGCCCGCGGGCCAGGAGGCAGCTTCGCCATTGGCCCGAGCCTACATCGCGTGAGCTCTAGAAGACGAAGGCGATCAGCAGGATGATGATCAGAATCAGGACGATTGTTCCGACGCCGATGTACATGGCTTCCCTCCTCCCGGTGGATCGACAGGAACCTCATGCCCACCGTCAGGAGGGCTCAATCGTGCCCCTGCGCGGTGACATGCCGGAATGACCCGGCTCGCCCCGTACCGGCCCGGCCTGAAGGCCGGAGTCGGGTTCGCGCTCGCAGCGGTCGTGCTCGGCGTGTCGTTCGGCGTGCTGGCCGAGCCGCTGATGGGCAAGGTGGCGCCGATCGTCATGTCGGCGGTCGTGTTCGCCGGCGCCGCGCAGTTCGGCGCCACGGCGGTGCTCGCGGCGGG
>JBOGXT010000322.1:0-5473 GCA_050694635.1 Thermoleophilaceae bacterium | reverse complement strand
CGGCCTCGGCGCGCGAGGCGGCGCTCCGGGTGGCCGCCGGGGCCGAGCGGCCGCGGGTTTTCGACGGCCTGGCGGACGCCGCTTAGCGCCGGGTGCGCGGCGTCTTCGTCACGGGAACCGACACCGGGGTTGGCAAGTCGGTCGTGGCGGCCGCTCTGTGCGCGGCCCGCGGCGAGCCGGTCGCGGCGCTGAAGCCGGTGCTCACAGGGCTGGACGAGGCCCCCGGTGAGTGGCCGCACGATCACGTCCTACTCGCGGATGCCACGGGCCGGCGGCAGACGCCCGATGAAGTGGCCCCGTACCGTTTCGGACCCGCCGTCTCACCCCACTACGCGGCCGAGCTCGCCGGCGAGACCATCGAGCCGGTGCGGATCCTCGATGCCGCCCACGCACACGACCTGCTGGTCTGCGAGGGGGTCGGCGGCCTGATGGTTCCGATCACCACCGGATACCTGGTGCGTGACCTCGCGGTGGACCTGGGCCTCCCGGTGCTGATCGCCGCCCGCACGGGACTGGGCACGATCAACCACACGCTGCTGACGCTCGCCGCCGCCCGGGCGGCGGGCCTCATGGTGGCGGGCGTGGTGATGACGCCCTGGCCCTCCGACCCGGAGCCCATCGAGCGCTCGAACCGGGAGACGATCGCCCGGCTCGGAGGCGTGGCGGTGCACGGCCTGCCGCCCACCAGTCCGGGCGCGCTGGCCGCGGCAGGTGCGTGCCTGCCCCTGCACGACTGGCTCTAAGCTCGGCGGCATGGCGACGGAGGAGGCCGCGCGCGGTGACGAGGACGACACGCCCGAGCTGCTGATCAAGCTCCGCGAGCGCAAGGAGCGGCACAAGCAGCGCCACCCCGTTCACCGCGCGGCCGTGGTGGTCCTCGGCTTCCTGATCGTGCTCGCCGGGATCGTGATGTCCGGCCCCGGCATCCCGGGCCCCGGCATCGCGGTCATCCTGATCGGGCTCGGCTTCCTGGCACTCGAGTTCGACCGCGCGGAGCGCCTGCTCGAGCGGGCCATCATCTGGGCCGACCGGGCCAAGGACCGGGCCGAGGAGACCTCCCCCAGGCAGCGCATCCTGGCCGGGCTCGCCGGCGCGCTCGTGGTCGCCGCGTTCCTGGTCGCCGCGGTGCTGTGGGACATCCCGCTGCTGCCGATCGTCTGATATAGTCCGATATCAGACTATTTTCCTGAAGGGAGCCACATGACCGCATCCACTCCGGCACCCGAGGACACCATCCGCCGCTTCTCCGCGCTCCTGGCCGAGGGCGATCTCGACGCGCTGGTCGATCTGTACGAGCCAGAGGCGGCCTTTCTCCCCCGCCCCGGCGAGGAGGTCAGCGGCCGTGAGGAGATCCGCGAGGCGCTGCGACCGTTCCTGGCCCTCGACCCGCGCATGACCGGCGCCATCGAGAGGGTTCTCGTGGCCGGCGAGACCGCGCTGGTGGCCAATCGCTGGACCCTCACCGGAACCCAGCCCGACGGAAGCCCCATCGAGCTGACCGGCGTGAGCGCCGACGTACTCAACCGGCGCCCGGATGGGTCCTGGGGCATCGCAATCGACGATCCCTGGGGCGGCGGCTAGGCGGCCGCGACCGCGGGCAGAATCGTCCCGGTGGCGCATGCGACCCGGGAGAACCTCGGCTACCTGCTCGCCAAGGCCTCGCAGCGCTGGAACGAGCTGCTGCAGGAGGGCTTCGCCGACGAGGGCTTCGCCGAGGTGAAGGCCTCGTATGGATCCGTTCTGATCCCACTCTTCGAGGAGGACGGCTTGCACATCGGCGAGATCGCCCGCCGCGCCGGGCTCTCCAAGCAGACCATGACCACGATGGTTCGCCTCTGCGAGCGCGACGGTCTCGTCGAGCGCCGCCCGGACCCGGCCGACCGGCGCGCGGTTCGGGTTCGGCTGACCCCGAAGGCGAGGCGCTTCCAGCCCGCCGCCGAACGCGTGCTCGCGGCGCTCGAACGCGAGGTCGAGGCCGTGCTCGGCGAGCGCGACGGTCGTATCGTCCGGCGCTCGCTCGCCGAGCTCCAACGGTTGTCCCGTTAGGGCCGGGCGCGTCCCGGGTACACCGCCGGCATGCGTCTCTGGCAGGGGCTGGGCGTGGCGATGGCTGCGCTGACGTTCGCGCTTCCGGGCGCGGCGCTCGGCGCCGAGCCGGTCTTCGAGAAGTACAAGGTGCCCACCGTGGACGGCGCCGAGATCAACGTCGAGGTGATGCGCCCGGCGGACAACCCGGACGCGCCGGTGGTCCTCACGTACTCGCCTTACAACACGCTGTCCGAGACGAGCTCCCCCAACCTGGCCAATGACGACGTCGGCCAGTACTACCTGGCCAAGGGCTACGCACGAGCCGTGGCCGACGTGCTCGGCACGCGCAACTCCTCAGGCTGCTGGGACTACGGCGGGCTCAAGGAGCAGCAGTCGGGCATCGACCTTGTCAACTTCCTGTCCGCGCAGCCGTGGACCAACGGCCGCGTGGCGATGATGGGCGGCTCCTACGACGGCACGACCGCCACGATGACGGCGGTGCGCGGCGCCGAGGTCCCTGGTCTCAAGGCGATCGTCCCGATGGTCGGCATCAGCCGCTGGTACGGCTACGCCTACGGCGACGGCGTGCGTTACTTCCTGAACTCGGAGCGGCCCACCGACGAGGGCATCGACACGCCGCTCGCGTTCGACTTCGGGCTTACGCGCACGCCGCCGACCGACCCGAGCGACCCGCTGTTCGCCGAGAAGATGGCCAGCCGCGCCAACCCGTGCGACTCGGCCGAGCACACCGTCAAGGGCTACGACCGCACGCCCGACTACGACCAGTTCTGGCGCGAGCGCGACTACCGCAAGGACGCCGAGCGCATCCAGGCGGCGGTGCTGGTGGCGACCGGCTGGCAGGACTACAACGTCAAGCAAGAGGAGGGCGTGGAGCTCTATCGCGCCCTGCCCGACGGGATCCTCAAGCGCCTCTACATGTTCCAGGGCGCGCACCAGAGCCCGAGCGCACCCAACTGGCAGCCGCTGCTCGACCGCTTCCTCGAGCGCACGCTCGAGGACGTGGCGAACGGCATCGAGGCCGAGCCGCCCGTGCTGACCGAGGGCCGCAGCGCCAGCGAACGGAGCACCGGCTTCCGCGCCGAGGCGAGCTGGCCGCCGCCCGGCGCGCGGCAGACGCGCTACGGCCTCGGGCAGGGCGAGGCGAGCTTCCTGGATCTCGCGACCAGCACCGAGGAGCGCTCGACGCGCATGCCCGAGGCGCAGACCGACTGGTTCTTCTTCAAGGGCGCGCCGCTCGCCGCCGACGGGCGCATGACCGGATCGGCCCGCCTCGACCTGACGCTCCAGGTCGACCGCGACCACGGCCACCTGACCCCGATCCTGGTGGACGTGGCGCCGGACGGCACGACGAAGACGGTCTCGCGCGGCTTCCTCAACCTGCTGTACCGCAACGGGCTGAGCCGCTGGGAGGCGGTCCCGGAGAACGAGCCGGTCCAGGCGCGGGTCAGGTTCAAGCCACAGGACCAGATCTTCCGCGCCGGCCACAGCATCGGCGTTCTCGTGCAGGCCTCCAACACCGTCTGGGCGGTGCCCGACGACCCGGGCGCGACCTACACGCTGGATCTAGCTCGTTCGAGCCTCGTCCTGCCGCTGCTGCGCTAGCTCGCGCTCCTGCTCGCGCAGCTCGATGCGGCGGATCTTGCCGGTGAGCGTCTTCGGCAGGTCGTCGACGAACTCGATCACGCGCGGGTAGGCGTACGCCGAGTGGCGCTCGCGCACGTGGAGCTTGATCTGGTCGGCCAGCTCGTCGGACGGCTCGTGGCCGCCGGCCAGCACGATGAAGGCCTTGACGACGTCGCCGCGGCGCGGGTCGGGTGAGGCGACCGCGGCGGCCTCCTTGACCGCCGGGTGCTCCACGCAGGCCGACTCCACCTCGAACGGCCCGATCCGGTAGCCCGCCGAGATGATCACGTCGTCGGCGCGGCCGGCGTACCAGACGTAGCCGTCCTCGTCGAGCTCGGCGGCGTCCTTGGTGTGGAACCAGTCGCCCCCGAACACCTCCTCTGTGTCCTCGGGCCGGTTCCAGTATCCGAGCGGGTAGTGCGGGTTAGAGCGGGCGCGCAGGCAGATCTCGCCGCGCTCGCCCGCCGGGAGCGGGTCCTCGTCCTCGTCCAGGATGGCCACCTCCCAGCCCGGCACGGGCCGGCCCATCGAGCCCTCGCGCACCTCGACGGTCGGGAAGTTGCCGCACAGCGGGTAGCTCTCGGTCAGCCCGTAGAAGTCGAGCACGGTGATCCCGTACTGCTCGCGGAACCAGCGAATCACCTCGGGGTTGAGCGGCTCGCCGGCCGAGCAGGTCACGCGCAGCCGCTCGAGCGGGAAGCGCTTGCCCGCCTCCTCGACGCCGGTCATCGCGCGCAGCGCCGTGGGCGTCGTGAACATGTTCTCGACCCCGTGCTTGGAGAGGAAGCCCAGGTGCTCCTCCGGGTCGTAGCCGGCCTTGCGGGCCTGCACCAGCGCCACCGCGCCGTAGCGCCACGGCCCCAGCAGCGGGCAGATCCCCGCCGCCCAGGCCCACTCGCCGGACCCGTGGAACAGCTCTCCGTCCCGCACGTCGTGGCAGAACTCGAACTCCTCGTGCGCCAGCAGGTAGCGGTGGGCGTGCAGGATGCCCTTCGCCATCCCGGTCGTGCCCGACGAGTAGTAGAGCTGCGCCGGATCGTCGGCCGCCGTGTCCACCGTCTCGAACCGGGTCGGAGCGTCGGCCATCTCCTCGAGCAGGCCCCCGTCCAGGACGAGCACGGTCTCGGCCAGGCCGTCCGGGATGCGGTCCCGGTTGGCGGAGTTCGTGACCACGACCTTCGCCTGCGAGTCGCGCAGCCGGTGCTCGATGCCCTCGTCCCCGTACAGGACCGACATCGACAGCAGGATCGCGCCCGCGCGGTAGGTGCCGATGAAGACCGCGGCCGTCTCCGGCAGCGACGGCAGCAGCGTGGCCACGCGTTCGCCGCGCTCGACGCCGTGGGCGCGCAGCACGTTGGCCAAGCGGCATGACAGGTCCCGCAGCTCGCCGAAGCTGACCCGGCGCTCGTTGCCCTGCCAGTCCTCCCACACCATCGCGAGCCGCCCGCGGTCGTGCTTGTCGCACACGTCGGCGGCGATGTTGTAGCGCTCGGGCACCTCCCAGCGGTGCTGGGCGCACATCTCCTCGTAGCTGCCGAGCTGGTACTTCCTGAGGCCCATGCTGCTCTCCTTCCCTCTCCCGGGACGTTACCCGGAGAAGCGCGAGGCCAGCAGCTCCGCGGGAGGCTCGGCCCGTCCGAGCAGCGCGTCGGCGGCGAGCCGGGCCGTCGCCGGTCCCGTCGAGATGCCCCAGGGCCCGTGTCCGGCCGCGATCCACAGGTCCTCGATTCCGCCGGCCGGCCCCACCAGCGGACGGCCGTCGAGCGACTGCGGGCGTGCGCAGGCGCGGGCCCTCTCCACC
>JBOGXT010000321.1:0-13340 GCA_050694635.1 Thermoleophilaceae bacterium | reverse complement strand
CGGCGAGCGGCCTCGGGCGCTCGCGCCCGTGCAGGCGGGACAAACGGGCGACGGTCGCCTGGCCGGGTTGACCCCGCGTGAGCGCGAGGTGGCCGGACTGGTCGGCGAGGGGCACACCAACGCTCAGATCGCCGCGCGCCTGCACCTCAGCGAGCGCACGGTCGAGCGGCACGTGTCCAGCGTGCTGGCCAAGCTCGGCCTCAGCTCGCGCACCGGCGTGGTCCGGCTTCTGTCCAGCTAGCCGGCCCGCCGACAGCGAAATTGGGTGGCGCGGTAGGCGGCATCACGCATACCGGATTCACCGCCGCCGCGGGATCGTCATCGGAGCCAATCGCACCGAAGGAGACGACCCGTGACGACCTACACCACCGACCGCAGCGAGGCCCTCGTCGAGCGCCTGTTCGGCGCCACGATCGGCGCGCTCGAGCTGTTCTCGGTCTACCTCGGCGTCGAGCTCGGCCTCTACCCCGCGCTCCAGCACGACCAGGATCTGAACGCCGCTGAGCTGAGCGAGCGCGCGGGGATCGACGAGCGCTACGCACGCGAGTGGCTCGAGCAGCAGGCCGTCGCCGGCCTGCTCGAGGTCGACGATGCCCAGGCCGACGCTGCTGCCCGCCGCTACCGGCTCCCGGCCGACCACGCCCGCGTGCTCTGCCGTGCCGGCGACCCGGCGCACGTGGCGCCGTTCGCCCACATGATCGCCGGCATCGGCGGCGTGATCGCCCAGGTGGCCGAGGCCTACCGCAGCGGCGACGGCGTCCCCTACGAGCAGTACGGCGGCGCCTTCCGTCACGGGCAGGGGCACATCAACCGGCCCGCCTTCACCTACGAGCTGCCGAGCGACTGGCTGGCCTCCATGCCCGACGTAGTCGCGCGGCTGGAGGCCGCCGGCCGCCCGCGGGTGGCCGACGTCGGCTGCGGGCAGGGCTGGTCGACGATCGCACTCGCGAAGGCCTTCCCCAACGCCTGGGTCGACGGCCTCGACGCTGACCAGGCCTCGATCGCCGACAGCCGACGCCACGCCGCCGAGGCCAGCCTCGACGGGCAGGTGCGCTTCATCGAGGCCGACGCCGCCGAGCTCGTCCACCAGGGCCCCTACGACCTGATCCTGATCCTCGAGGCGCTGCACGACCTCGCCCGCCCCGTCGAGGCGCTGCGCGCCGCGCGCGCCGCACTGGCCGACGGCGGCACGGTGCTGGTGGTCGACGAGCGCGTGGCCGACACCTTCACGGCCCCCGGCGACGAGGTCGAACGCATGATGTTCGGCTGGAGCGTCAGCCACTGCCTGCCCACCCAGATGGTCGAGCGGCCCTCCGCCGCGCTGGGCACCGCGCTGCGCGCCGACACCGTGCGCGACCTGGCCGCCGAGGCCGGCTTCGCCCGCTTCGACGTGCTGCCCGTCGAAAACGACTTCTTCCGCCTCTACCGGCTCGATCCCTGACCACTCAACCGAAGAGGAGCACCGCCATGCATAGCCCAACCACCCCCCACCGTCGACGCCGGCGCCTGCGCCGCGCGTTGGTCGCCGCCGCGCTGGTGGTCTGTGTGCTGCCGGCGAGCGCGTCGGCCGCCCGGCTGGGGTTCGACGACGGGACCCTGGTCTACTCGGGCGGAGGCGACAGAAACCAGCTGAGCATCCGTGAGGTCCCCAACGCTCTCATCGTCTCCGATCCCGCCGGTTTGTCGCACCTCTTCACGGACGTTTTCGGTTTTCCATCCAATGCGTGCGTCCGGCTTGACCGCCAGACGAGGCGCTGCCAGCTGGTGTCGAACCAGGGCAGAACGCTCATCAGTCGCGTGGTGGCGCGGATGGACGACGGCGATGACATAGCCGGCCCGATCAATACCCAGTTGCCGGTACTGATCGAGGGCGGTGTGGGGAGGGACACCTACGAGGCGGGCAGTCCGTCGTTCCTGACCCAGGTGACGTTCCGCGGCGGCAGCGGCCTCGACACCGCCAG
Source organism: Thermoleophilaceae bacterium (assembly GCA_050694635.1). Taxonomy (GTDB): domain Bacteria; phylum Actinomycetota; class Thermoleophilia; order Solirubrobacterales; family Thermoleophilaceae; genus JACVRW01. The sequence goes on along the minus strand of JBOGXT010000321.1, from coordinate 11,379 downwards.
CTACGCCGGCTCTGGCGGCACCGGCGGCGGGCGAGGCGTGCGCGTGGACAACGACGGGCTGGCCGACGACGGCCGTTCCGGCCTCGACGCGGACAACATCGGCCGCGATGTCGAGGAGCTGACCGGTTCGCGCTTTGCTGACGAGCTGATCGCCGCCGGCGACGACATCGGGCCGAACTGTTGCAACAGGGTCCGCGGCGGGCTGGGAGACGACGTCCTGCGGGTCGGCCTAGCGGACATGCTCGTCGTCTTCGAGATGGGTCCGGTGGCCGACGGCGCGGACAAGGTCATCGGCGGCCCGGCCAACTCGATCATCATCTACCGCGAGCGCACGCGCCCGGTCAACGCGACGCTCAACTTTGGCGGCGCCGACGACGGCGAGGTCGGCGAGCGCGACGAGATCCTCGGCGGCCACGAGGGCCTCGAGGGAGGCCAGGCCGGCGACACCCTGCAGGCCCCCGCCCTCTCGAGGGCCGCGCATGACATTCGCGGCCACGGCGGCAACGACCTGATCGACGGCGCCGACGGCCCCGACGAGCTGTTCGGCGGCGCCGGCGGCGACAGCATTCGGGGGCTGGGCGGCGCTGACCAGCTGTTCGCCAAGGACGGCGAGCGCGACACCGTCGGTTGCGGGCTCGGGACGGACCTGTTCGAGGTCGACTCGATCGACAACTTCGGCGACTGCGAGAACGCGACGGTCGGCGTGCTGGGGCTCGCGCCGAGGGCGCTGCGGGCGACCGCGGGCGAGACCGCCCGGTTGAAGCTGAGCTGGCGCCATCCGCGCTCCTGGCGCCAGCTGCGCCGGGTGACGCTGCGGCTCTACCGCGGCGAGGCCCGGGTGGGCGCGGTCGCGATCACCCCGCCCAATCGGCGCGTCCGGGATCGGGGTGCGGTGACCGTGCTGCGCCGCTCCAGCCGGATAACCCGCAAGGGCAAGACGGTCAGCGCCCGACTCGCGTTGCGGCTCGACCGCTCGCTCGCTGGCCGGCGGCTGCGCGTCGAGGTCGAGGCCGTCGACGGCCGCGGCACCCGCCAGCTCGAGCGCAACGCTGGCTCGATCCACGTCAGTCGCTGACCCAACCCACCGGCCGAACCACAAGGAGAACGACCATGTCCGTCACCGCCAACGCTGCACGCTTTGTCACCGCCAACGACCTCGAGATCTACGTCGAGCAGGTGGGCCGAGGGCCCGACGTGCTTTTGATCGGCGGCCTGGGCGACACCGTCGAGTCGTGGCAGTTCCAGCTCGACGGGCTCGCCGACCGCTACCGCCTGACCGCGTTCGACAACCGCGGGGCCGGGCGCACGCCGATGCCCGACGGGCCGGTCACCGTGGAGGCGCTGGCCGACGACGCCGCCGGCGTGCTGCGCGCGCTCGACATCCAATCCGCTCACGTCGCGGGCTTCTCGGGCGGCAGCATCATCGCCCAGGAGCTGGCCCTTGGCCACCCCGAATTGGTCCGCAGCCTGGTGCTGCAGAGCACCTGGCCCGCGCCGGACCCCTACCTGCGCAAGTGGGGCCAGTTCGTGCGCTGGCTGATCGAGGTCGCCCCCAGCGAGCGCGCGTTCCTGGAGGGCTTCTTCCTCGACATCTACACCTCGCGGGCGCACAACGACGGCACCGTCGACCAGATCATCGAGGAAGTGCTCGCCTTCCCCCACAAGCAGGCGGCCGAGGACATGCAGCGCTACCTCGACGCCTTCCTCGCCCAAGACACCACCGACCGCCTGCCGCAGATCGCCGCGCCGACGCTGGTGCTCGCCGGCGGGCTCGACACGACCAGTCGCCCAGCGCTCTGCCGCGCCGTCGCCGAACTGATCCCCGCCGCCCAGTTCAAGGTCATGGAGGAGGAATCCCACCAACCCTTCCAGGAGGTTCCCGACGAGTGGAACGCACGCGTCGACGCCTTCTGGCGCGAGGTCGACGCCCGCGCCTGACGGCGCACCGCCCCACCCGACCCACAGACAGGAAGATCAAATGCCCGACATATCGGCAAACGACAACGAGCTCCACCGTGAACCGACCGGCGAGGCGAGCCGCTGGTGCTCGTCCACGGCGGCCGGTCGGACACGGCAACTGGCCGTTGTCTGGCTTGGTCCCGCACATAACCCACCCGGGCGACAACGTCGCGGCGATCGCTGACTTGCTCACGCGCTCGCGCGAGCCCACCGCCGCTGCGCTCTCAACCGCCTCACTCGCGAGCGAAAGCTAGCCCGGCCCGAGCCGACCACCTTCCCACGCTTCGTCGACCGACGACCCGACACCAACGAACGGGAGGATCACCGAATGTCCGTCACCTCCACCCAGGGTCGACCGATGCCCCGCGCCCTGGCGCGAGCCGGCGCCCTCGCCGTGCTGCTGAGCATGGCCGTCGCGGGGTCCGCCGCCGCCCACGGCGGGCATTCCTCCTCGGCGGCCACCCAGGTCCCCGCCGGGGGGCCCCCGGTCAAGCTGCGCGGCTGCTTCTTGACCGCCACCTTCATACCTCGGCCTGCATCGATCCTGCAGCCGGTCTTCCGGCGGCCGCTCGACCTAAGCCAGACCTTCTACGGCCCCGATCCGCTGCTCGGCGTTTGGGGGTTCGACTGCGACGGGGCGCGCGTCGCGGGCAGGCGCGTCGGCCGGGTCATCGCCTCGCTGGTCGCCGTGCCGGTGGGACTGACCAGCGCCGGCGCGGCCCAGCTCGCAAACAACTTCGCCCACTCCATCATCCGGATTGACACGAGCTCGCCTGTCCTGGCACGTGCCCTGCGCCGAGCGGGCCTGCCGGGACGGCTGGTGCGGTCGGCGCGTTACCGCCACTCGCCGCGAGGTCGCGTGCCCTCGAGCGGCAGGCTGGTGGTGCCCGGAGGGTATGAGATCGCCGTCAGCGCGAGCGATCTCGACCCCACCAACCCCCACGACCACCTCAACCGCTTCGAGCATCGAGGCCGCTCCGGCCGCATCTCGAGCCTGAGCCTCTCGAGCCAGGACGCGGCCGACCGGTTCTGCTTCCCGGCGTCGCGGAGCTGCTCGGCTACGGTTCGCGCGCCGCGGGGCTCGGCGCTCGCCCGCCTGCTCGGCGGTCGCTCGGCGCCGGCGGTGGTCGGGTTCGACCATGAGCAGCTCGCACGCATCGACCTCGACCTGCGCCGGGGCCGGTGAGGGTGAAACAGATGACCAGGCGGGACAACATTCCCATCGCGACAGCCGCAGCGCTCTCGTCGGACTGAAGTCCCCCCCGCCGGGCATGGCGGCGGCGAGCCGGGACTGCCGGGGTAGCCACTGGGGCGGCGCGTGGGCGGCGAGCCCTCGAATGCGGCCCGCCCCGGCTTTGCCGACCGGTCGCTACGGCTGATGGTGACCCCCACCTACGGCGGACGACGAGTACGCGTGCGGCTGTCGAACCGCCTCGGCGCGAGCAGCGTCACGTTCGTGGCCCGCCGGCGCTCGGGAGCGGAGCTCGTGCCGGGTACGTCGCGTCGACTGCGCTTTGGCGGCAAGCTGGCGGTCACGATCGGGCCCGGCCGGGAGGTCGTCAGTGACGCGGTCGGGCTGCGCTTCCGGGCGTTCCAGGATCTGGCGGTGAGCGTGCACCTACGGGGACCCGCCGGCGCCGCGAGCCGGCACTTCCTGGCGTCTCAGACCTCGTACTCCTCCGCGCAGGCCAGCGGGGACCATGCCGACGAGACGGCGGGATCGTCGTTCACCGGCAAGCTGGGCTCCTGGTCCTACCTACCGATGTCGAGGTCGGGGGGCCCAGGCGCGTCGGCGCCGTGGTTGCCCTCGCGTTTTCCGCACCCGCCGCGGCCCGCCGCAAAGCCGGCATTCCCCGGGACACCACGGGGGTTACCGGATCGAAACCGGACCGAGCCCGGCACCTCCGAGCTCCCGGAATTCGAGAAAGCTGGCGCTGAAGGAGGAATAAGACGGCGAAGATGCTGGGAAAACGGTAAGCGTTCAGCCCCCTGCGGTCCGCGGGGTCCGGGGAGTCGGTTGACATAGGCCAGGGCTCGACGCTGCCGCGTCGAACCTAGGGGCGTGGAGCGCGCCGAAGCCGCTGCGGTCTATGACGCCGGCCGTGAGGCTTGCGTCGAGTTCCTGGTCGAGCTGACGGCGCGCCACGAGCGCCAGGTCGCCCGCTTGGAGGCGCGGATCGAGCGCCTCGAGGAGAAGCTGCGCGAGGACTCCCGCAACTCCTCCCGGCCGCCGTCATCCGACCCGCCGGGCAAGGGCCCTCAACCGAAGCGTCCAAGCGGCCGCCGCAAGGGCGGGCAGCCCGGCCACGAGGGCAAGACCAGAAGACTCGTGGCCGAGTCGGAGCTGGACGGGATCGTCGAGCACTGGCCCGAGCGCTGTTCGGGCTGCGGGAGCGACTTCGGCGCCGGCGATCGGCGGCCCGCCGGCGAGCCGCATCGCCATCAGGTCGCCGAGCTGCCGCCGATCGCGGTGAGGGTCACCGAGCACCGTGCCCACGCGTTGCAGTGTCGAGGCTGCGGGTGCCGCACCCGGGCGCCGCTACCCGAGGGAGTCGGCGAAAGCGCCTTTGGCCCCCGCCTGCAGGCGGCGATCGCCCTGCTGTCGGTCCGCAACCGGGTCTCGCGCCGCGACGCCTCGGAGCTCTGCGGGGAGCTGTTCGGCTGCGATGTCTCGGTCGGCTCGGTGGACGCGATCTGTCAGCGGACCTCCACCGCGCTTGCCGAGCCCTACGCGGAGTTGCGCGAGGCGGTCAAGGACGCTGCCGTGGTCTGCGTCGATGAGACCGGCTGGAGGTGCGCCGGCGAGCGGCGCACCCTCTGGGGCGCCCTGACCGCCGGCTTCGCCGCCTTTCACATCGCCGCTGATCGCCACGAGCGCGAGCTGCCCGAGTTGATCGGCGAGCGCTTCGCGGGCATCGTCTCCTCGGATCGCTGGTGGGCCTATGACTCCCTCGACCCCGCGCGGCGCCAGGTCTGCTGGGCGCACCTCTTGCGCGACTTTCGTCGCCACTCCGAGGGCCTGGCCGACCAGCAGCGCTTCGGCGAGGCGGGCCTGGAGATCTGCCGCGAGCTGTTCGAGGCCTGGGATGCCTTCGCCTCTGACGGGGACCGCGACCGTCTCGCCCGCGAGATCGCTCCCACCAAGCGCCGCCTGCGGGCGCTGATTGAGCCCCACCGCAACAAGAACGCGCGCAATCGCCACTTCCGCACCTTCGCCCGCAACCTGCTCAAGCTCTGGCCGGCGCCTTGGACTTTCGTGGAGGTCGACGGCGCCGAGCCGACCAACAACCGCGCCGAGCGCGGCCCGCGCGGGGCGGTGATCTACCGCAAGGTCTCCCTCGGCAGCCAGTCCGAGCCGGGGGGAGCGCTTCGCGGAGCGGATGCTCTCGGTCTCCCAGACCTGCCGGCAGCAGGGCCGCTCGCTCTTCGGCTTCCTCGTCGAGGCCGTCACCGCCACCTCTCGGGCGAGCCCCGCACCCTCGCTGGTCTAACTCAGATCGCGCCGGACGGGAGGGGCTGAACGCTTACGGAAAACGGCTTGTTTGCAGGATCATTCAACGCAGGATGGGAGGCGAGGGTCCTGCTTGCCATGCAGAAGGTCGAGGGTTCGAATCCCTTCAGCCGCTCTCGGGAAGGCCTGCGTTTGCAGTTTTTTTTCCTGCGGGGAGTCGGCTGGTGCGTTTGCCTCGACGGATAGCCGTTGGGTACCCGCAGCTCGGCACGCACCGAGAGCCCTCAGAGAGCCGCCTCCTTGCAGGCACTTGTCGACGGCTCGAACCTCTGACCTTCTTGCCGCCGCGGCCACGTCTTATGGCAGTGGCTGGCCGCCGCCGTCCCGTCGCCGAACCAACCAACACTCCGCCCGTAACGGGCCTCGTCCAGCGTGCTGGCGATCACAACCGCCATGTCGCCTCCGATGGTAGGGTCGGATTGGACTCGTTCGCGCACCGTGAGGGAAGCGGCGTTCACCCCCGGCACGACCTTTGCCGGCTATCGGGTGGAGGCCCTGCTCGGCCGCGGTGGGATGGGTGTCGTGTACCGGGCCACCGACCTCTCACTGAAACGGCCGGTAGCGCTCAAGCTCATCGCGCCGGACCATGCCGAGGACGAGCGCTTCCGCGCGCGCTTCCTGCGCGAACCGGAGCTGGCGGCGTCGCTGGACCACCCCCACGTGATCCCGATCTACGAGGCCGGCGAGCACCAAGGCCAGCTCTACCTCGCAATGCGCTTCGTGGAGGGCAGCGACCTGAAGAGCGTTCTCGAGCGCGAGGGCAAGCTCTCGCCGCAGCGCGCGCTGGCGGTGCTGGCCCAGGTGGCGGGCGCGCTGGACGCCGCCCACAAGCGGGGCCTCGTGCACCGGGACGTGAAGCCCGCCAACGTGCTGCTCGACGAGGAAGGCCACGTCTACCTGACGGACTTCGGAATCACGAAGCAGCTGGGCGGCGACTCCACCGACACCGGTCGTGTGATGGGCACGCTCGACTACCTGGCGCCGGAGCTGATCCGCGGCGACCCGGTCGACGGTCGCACCGACTGCTACGCACTCGGCGTGCGTCCTGTACGAGTGCCTGGCCGGCACGCCACCGTTCCGGCGGGCCACCGAGGCGGAGACCTTGTGGGCCCACATACAGGAGGAGCCCGCGTCGCTGCCGGGCCGGCGCGGGCTGGATCCCGTGCTGCGCAAAGCGCTCGCGAAGGACAAGGAACAGCGCCACGCAAGCTGTGCCGCGCTCATCGAAGGGGCCGCGGATGCGCTCGGCGTGGCCTGGCCGCGGTCGCCGGCCCCGGTTCCGGAGTTTCGGGCGAAGGCCGCGTCCGTCCTCGACAGGCGCATGCGGGCAGTGGCGCTGGCGGCGCTCCTGGCCGCGGTGGGCGGCGTCGTCGTGTTCGCTGTGAGCCGCATCGGAGAGACCCGCGGCTCGGACCGGATCGACAGCGACGCCGTGGGCCTGATCGACCCGAGCGACGGCAGCCTCACCAGCCAATACACGCTCGGCGGCTCGCCCGGCGCCCTCGCAGAGGGGGCCGGCTCGGTTTGGGTGGCCAACTCGGGCACCGGTACGGTCGCGCGCATCGACCGCGGCGCCGAACAGGTCACGGCGATCGACACCGGCGGCCAGCCGACGGCGCTCGCCTACGGCGCCGGATCGCTGTGGGTCGCCGAGGGGGAGACCCACCGCCTGGTGCAGGTCAACCCCCGGACCAACCGGGTCGCGAGCCGGTTCCGCGTGGGGAACGCGCCCAGCGGCGTCGCGGTCGGCTCGGGCGCGGTGTGGGTGACCGCTCCGATCGACGGCCGCATAGACCGAATCGACCTGAGCGAGGGCGGGAGGGTCCGGCGGATCGACCTCGGTGGTCGGCCCGTCGCACTGGCCGCGGGCGCCACCGGGGTCTGGGCGGTCGCCGAGGAGGGGGAGTGGCGGCCCGGCTCGAGCCCCGCTCGGGGGCGATCTTGAGAACGATCAGGGTGGGAAACCGGCCGACGTCCATCGCCCTCGGCGAGGGGGCGGTTTGGGTCTCGAACCGCGACGACGGCACCGTCTCGCGGATCGATCCCGGCACCGATTCCGTCACGGACACCGTGCGGGTGGGCGGGAGCCCGGAGGCGATCGCGGCCGGAGAAGGGTCGATCTGGGTGGCCGATACGGCTGGCGGGACGGTCGTCCGCATCAATCCGCGCGCCAGGCGCGTCAGCGACCGGATCAGCGTCGAGAGCAGCCCGGTCGCCCTCCTGGTCGCTCAGGGCTCCGTATGGGCCTCCGCCCGCGCGCCGCAGGCGAGCCACCGTGGTGGGACGCTCAGGTTCGCCACCAGGCCGTTCGAGTTCTGCCGGTGCATCGACTCGGCCGGCTACGAGGGCAGGAACGTGCCGCTGCTCTCCCTCGTCTACGACGGCCTGGTCGCGTACCGCCGCGTGGGAGGCGCGGCGGGCAACGCGCTGGTCCCCGATCTGGCGCGCACCGTGCCCAAGCCCATCGACGGCGGCCGGACGTTCGTGTTCCAGCTCCGCCGTGGTCCGCGCTTCTCGAACGGCGCGCCGGTGCGGCCCGACGACTTCCGAGCGACGATCGAGCGCGTGTTGCGGCTGGCGCCACAGGCGCCGCCGTTCTATCGGGGCATCGTCGGGGCGGACCGGTGCACCCCGCGCCGCTGCGACCTCTCGGAGGGCATCCGGATCGACGCCGCGGCGCGGACCGTCACGGTCCGGCTTCGCGAGCCCGACCCGGAGTTCCTCCACAAGCTGGCCCTTCCGCTTGCGTATGTGGTCCCGGCGGACAGCCCGCTCGAGCTCGCTCGCGAGCGCCCGCTTCTGGGAACGGGGCCGTACCGCTTCGCGAGGTTCGACCCCGAGCGCGGCGGGCGCCTGGTGCGAAACCCGCGCTTTCGCTCCTGGTCGGCCGAGGCGCGCCTGGACGGCTTCCCCGATGAGGTGACGTTCTCGATTCGCAGCGATCCCGCCGCCCAGGTGGCGGCGGTGCGCGGCGGCACGGCCGACGTCCTGCCCGTCGCCGGCACGTCCGGAGCGGACGTCCCACCCGATCAGATCCGGGACCTCACCCTCGCCGATATCAGCAGCGTGCGCAGCGCCCCGACCCTCACCACCGACATGCTGTTCCTCAACACGCGCGAAGCCCCGTTCGACGACGTGCGCGTGCGCCGTGCGCTCAACCTCGCCATCGATCGGCGCCGGATCGTGGAGCTCATCGGAGGGCCGGCGGTCGCCAGCCCCACCTGCCAGATCATCCCGCCCGGTTTGCCTGGATACCGGCCCCGCTGTCCCCAAGAGCTGGCCGAGTCCGGCATGTCGCGCGCTCGCCGGCTGGTCGATCGATCCGGTACCGGGGGAGCGCGGGTGACGGTGTGGAGCTTCGAGGGGCCGCCCGCGGACATCGCCCGCTACACGCGCGGCGTACTGGGGCGGCTCGGCTACACGGCGCGCGTGCGGATCGCTGCCGACGTCGGAGCCCACTTCGCGCAGGTCGCCGACTCCCGTACCGCGGCGCAGGTGGGCGTCACCGGCTGGGTCGCCGACTTCCTCTCTCCGTCGAGTTTCTTCGGCCCCCTGTTCAGCTGCCGTCAGCTCGCGCCGCGGTCGCCGGCAAACACGAATCTCTCGCAGTTCTGCGACCCCGCCGCTGATGACCTCTTGCGCCGCGCTGTCGGCGCCGGCGGCGCCGAGGCAGCCGGGCTGTGGAGCGCGCTCGATCGTCGTATCGCGCGCGCCGCTCCGTCGGTGCCGCTCTACAACCGGCGCGAGATGCTGCTGGTCTCCGGCCGCGTCGGAAACGTCCAGCAGCATATTTACCTTGGTTCACTGCTCGACCAGTTCTGGGTGCGCCGAACAAGCCGTACCTGCATCACGGCTAACGCTTGTTCGTCGCGCCCGAGCTCTCGATCGCCCGCAGCACCTGCCCGCTGCATCCCGCCGAGCCGCCAGGAGCGGGCTACGGTCGGACGACCGGCCCGGACGGTTCGCTGATTCGGAAGGAACTCGCGTGGCCGCCGGCGCGGGATCTGGAGGGCTCCGGACCGACCGATCAAGCCCGTACGGTGACCGCGTGCCCCGGATCAGCTTCTTTCTACGGCATCTCGATCTACATGTACTGGAACGAGGCACACCACGCCCGACCGCACTTCCACGCACGCTACGGTGGGCAGGCGGCGTCGATCGATCTGAACGGCAACGTGATCGCAGGTTCCCTGCCGCGGCGGGCGCAAGCCCTCGTTGCAGAGTGGGCACGCCTACACCGAGCCGAGCTCGAGGCCAACTGGGACCGCGCCCGGCGTGAGGACGAGCTTGAGCCGGTTGAACCGCTTCCTTAGCATCGGGCCCGTGGAGCAACTTGTGGACGTAACGGCGGTCGAGGTGGTCGGTGACTTCCGCCTGCGGCTGACCTTCGAGGATGGGACCGTCGGTGACGTCGATTTCTCAACGCGGGAGTGGCGTGGCGTATTGGAGCCCCTTTCCGATCCCAGCTACTTCGCACGCGTCCACGTCGATCCCGAAGCAGGCACGATCGCTTGGCCCAACGGAGTTGATCTGGCTCCCGAGCCGCTGTACGAGGAGGCTCGCCGCAACCTCGTCGAGTCGGCATCGAGCGCGGGCTGAGCCGGGCGCGACGACCTCGGCCGAATCACGACCACACCCGCCGGTCCTCAATCAGTCCTCAAACTGCCGTGTATCGGCGTGAAATCCCAGACTCCCGCGCTACGCGCAGACACGCGAGAGAGAAACCGCTTGTTTGCAGGCACGTTGTAACCCGCGCCCGTCCCCCACGCTCTGCTTGCCATGCAGAAGGTCGTGGGTTCGAATCCCATCAGCCGCTTCCGAGAAGACGTAACCGTTCAGTCCCCCGCCGGTCGTGGGGCGGGCGAGGCCGGTTGACATAGAGCGTGGGCTTGGGCGGGTCGCGTCGAGTCTCGGGGCGTGGAGCGCGCCGAGGCGGAGGCGATCTACGACTCGGGCCGCGGGGCGTGCGTCGGTTTCATGGTCGAGCTGGCGGCGCGCCACGAGCGCCAGATCGCCCGCCTGGAGGCGCGGATCGAGCGGCTCGAGGAGCGGGTCCGCCAGAGCTCGCGAAACAGCTCCAAGCCACCGTCGGCCGATCCGCCGAAGACCCGGCAGGAGCGCCGCGCGCAGGCGCGAGCGAAGGCGAAGGAGCTGATGCGGGCCGAGGGAGGGCGGCGCAAGGCCGGCGGCCAGCCTGGGCACCGCGGCTCGGGGCGCAAGCTCGCGCCAGGGGACCGGGTCGATGAGATCGTCGACCACTACCCCGAGTCCTGTGTGGCTGCGGCCATCGCTTCAGCGAGCCCGAGCGCCAGGCCTCGGCGCGCCCGGGGCGCCGTCAGGTGGCCGAGCTGCCTCCGATCGCTGTGGTCCTGAGCGAGCACCGAACGCACCGGCTGCGCTGCCCGAGCTGCCGGGCGAGGACGACAGCCGAGCTGCCCGGCGAGCTTTCCGGCTCGGCCTTCGGCCCCCGCCTACGGGCCGCGGGGTGACGATGAGCGCCAGAAACCGGATCTCGCGCCGCGACATGGCCGAGCTCGCCTCAGAGCTGTTCGGGCTCGGCCTCTCGGTCGGGGCGGTCGACGCGATCTGCCAGCGCGCCTCTCAGGCGCTGGCCGGCCCGCACGAGCAGCTCACCGCGGAGGTGCTGGGCTCCGCGGCGGTCAACGTCGATGAGACCGGCTGGCGCACGGCGGGTGAGGGGCGGGCGCTGTGGACCGCGACCACCCCCGCCGCGGCGATCCTCCTGGTCGCCGAGGACCGCCACCGCGACCGCCTGGAGGAGCTGATCGGCGCCGACTACGCCGGGATCGTCTGCTCGGATCGCTGGCGGGCCTACGACCACCTCGACCCCGACTGCCGCCAGGCCCGCTGGCAGCACCTCAAGCGCGACTTTCGCCGCCACGCCGAGG
>JBOGXT010000320.1:0-9217 GCA_050694635.1 Thermoleophilaceae bacterium | reverse complement strand
GTGCTGGCGCCCTTCCCCGACGCACCGGCACCGTGAGGGCACTCGCCGCCCCCCGGCCAGCCGCCGTCGACGCCGACGTGCGCGGCACGCCCGCGGCGGTCCGTGCCGTGGCCGTCGACTCCGTGCGGGAGGAGTGGGTCGTCGAGGACCGCTGGTGGACCGGGCGCCCGTTGCGGCGGCGCTATTTCGAGCTCGTCCTGATCGACGGGCGCAACGTCGTCGTGTTCCGCGATCTCGTGGGCGGCGGCTGGTTCCTGCAGCGGGCCTAGCGGCCCTAATGAAGTTGCGGAAGCTGCCGATAGAGAGGGTGGTGGCAGTGTCCCGCCCACCGTTTTCGAGGCCGTCGCTGCGCAGCCTCCGCCTTCAGGTGACCGTTGCCCTGGTGGTGGCGGCCGCCGCATGCGCCTACATCGGCAGCAAGAGCTCCAACGACGAGCTGCACGGCGCGTACCGCGACTCGGCCCGGCACGTCCTTCAGGCCGCCACCTCCGGATTCGAGAGCGCCTACGAGTACGACATCGGCGAGCGTCGCGACGTTCTGCGGGACGAGCTGCGGCGGCTCCTGGCCGCCAATCCGGAGCTCCAGTCGGCGACCCTCTACCGGCCGGGCCGGTCGAGCCCCGTCGCGTCCGCGGGCGGTCCCGCCGGCGCCGGCACCGAGCTGCGCCTCGCGACCGAGGCGATGAGCTCGGGCGAGCAGGCCTCGGCCGAGGCGCGCGAGGACGGCGTTCACGCGGAGTCACTCGTCACGGCGCTCGCGGACGACGGCCGGGTCGTGGGCGCGCTCGCGCTCGGGTACGACCTGGGGCCCGCGCACGAGCTGCTCGACGAGCGCAGCGAACGCATGCTGATCGTGCTCGGCCTGCTGCTGATGAGCTTCGCGCTGTTCGCGGCCGTGCTGCTGCGGCGCGGGATCTTCCGCCCCATCGACCGTCTGCGGGTGGCCACGCAGGCGGTGGGGGCCGGCGACCTCGCCACGCGGCTCGGCTGGCGCCGCCGGGACGAGCTCGGCGACCTGGCGCGCGACTTCGACGCGATGGCGGCGGACCTGGAGGAGCACAACAGGTACCTCGAGGAGCTCGCCCACCGCGACCCGCTCACCGGGCTCGCTAACCACAGGCGCTTCCAGGAGGTGCTCGGCAAGGAGCTGGCCCTGGCCCGTCGCGACGGCGGACCGCTCGCGGTCGTGCTGCTCGACCTCGACCACTTCAAGGGCATCAACGAGGCGCGCGGGCATCCGTTCGGCGACGAGCTCCTGGAAGCGGTCGCGAACGGCCTGCGCTCGGCCATGCGCGGTCTCGGGATCGTGGGCCGGGTGGGCGGGGACGAGTTCGGGATCGTGTTGCCCGACGCCGACGGGTCGCGCGCCTTCGCGCTGGCCGAGGCGGCGCGGACCGCGGTGGAGACCGCGGTGCCGGTGCGCGACGTGCTGCGCTGCTCGGCCGGCATCTCCGTCTACCCCGACGACGCGAAGGGGGCCGGGGCCCTGCTCCAGCTCGCCGACGGCGCGCTCCGCCTGGCAAAGCAGAGCGGACGCGGGCGCGCCCGCCGGTACGACCCCGAGCACGTCTTCGTGGTCACCGACGAGCACCGCGAGGACTTCGCCGCGCTGATCGCCAGTCCGGAGGTGGTGCGGCCGGTGTTCCAGCCGATCGTGTCGCTGGCGAGCGGCGAGTCGGTCGGCTTCGAGGCGCTCGCTCGGTTCGAGGGGAAGCCTGGCCTGCCGCCGTCGTGGTGGTTCTCGCAGGCCCACCGCTTCGAGCTCGGCGAGGCGCTCGAGGCCGAGGCCGTGCGCGCCGCGCTCGCGGTCGGGCGGCGCCCCGAGGGCCACTTCCTGTCGGTCAACCTGAGTCCGTCCGCGCTTGCGGCGCCCGAGGTCCGGGAGGTCCTGCCCGCCGACCTGAGCGACCTCGTGATCGAGATCACCGAGGAGGAGCGCGTGCTCGACGTGGACGCGCTTCAGGGCAACATCGAGCCGCTTCGGTCGCGCGGCGCCCGGATCGCCGTCGACGACGCCGGCGAGGGCTACGCCGGCCTGCAGCACGTGATGCGCATGCGCGCGGACATCATCAAGCTGGACCGCTCGCTCGTCGCGAACGTGCACAGCGACCCCGCCAAGATCGCGCTGATCGGCTCGCTCGTCCACTTCGCCCGCAGCACCGGAGCGGCGATCTGCGCAGAGGGGGTCGAGACGCTCGACGAGCTGCGGGTGCTGGTCCACCTCGGAGTGGCCTACGGGCAGGGGTGGGCGTTGGCGCGCCCGGCCCAGGCCTGGCCGCGCGTGAACGCCGAGGCGGCGCGGATCTGCCGGGAGCTGCGCTCCGAGCTGAAGATCGTTCCCCTCGAAGCCAGCAGGATGGGGGCCTAGCCGTGCGCGAGGAGCTCTCCATACTGGCCCGGCTGGGCGCGATGTTCGAGCGCACCGCGTCGGTGCGCGACGAGAGCGACCTCCAGGAGGTGCTGGAGGACGTGGCCCGGACGATCGGGGACGTCCTCGGCTACGGGGCGGTGGTGGTGAACGTGTACCGGCCGGCCTACGACGACATGCTGACCGCGGCCGCCGTCGGCTCCGCGGAGTCGCTCCAGCAGCTGCTCGGGACGGTCTCGCCGAACGACACCTGGACTCCGCTGCTGGCGGACCGCTTTCGCCGCCGCGAGGGCGCCTACTTCGTGCCCGACGGCGAGTTCGACTGGGACTCGCTCGGGGTCGAGACCTACGTGCCGGAGCTGGAGCCGAGCGACCACCCGGACGCCTGGCTGCCAGGGGACGCGCTGTTCGTTCCGCTGTGGGACCCGAGGCACCAGCTTCTCGGCGTGATCTCGGTCGACGAGCCCGAGACCGGCCGGCGCCCGACGGACGGCGAGCTCGACGCGCTCGTCACGATCGCGCGCCACGCGGCGCTGGCTTTACGGATCGCCCAGGAGATCGCCGACGACATGCAGCACCAGCGCATGCTGGAGCGCGTGCTCGAGGTGTCGGCGCGGCTGGCCGAGGCCCACGACGTCGAGGCGGTGCTGCAGGCGGTATGCGACGGGATCGAGGACGCGCTCGGCTTCAACCGGGTGACGATCTCGCTGGCCGAGGAGCCGGACGTGGCGCTCGAGCCGGTCGCCACCTCGGGCTGGGGGGCCGGCGAGCCGGCGCTCGCGGGCGCGACGCTCGCCTCGCTGGCGCCGCTCTTCAGCGACGAGTTCGAGGTGGCGGGCTGCTACCTGCTGCCGGCCGAGGTAGCCGAGCACCGGCTCGGGATCGACGACTTCCCCCACCGCTCGGAGATGAACGGGCGCGGCCCGCACGCCTGGTCGCGCCACTGGCTGCTCGTGCCGCTGGTGGAGGGCGAGCGCCACATGGGCGTGATCTCGGTGGACGATCCGCGCGACCGCCTGCTGCCCACGCGCGCGCGCCTGCAGGCGCTGCGGCTGTTCGCGAACCAGGCCGTCGCGGCGCTGCAGGCCGCTGACCAGACGGTGCGGCTGCGCCACGAGGCCACCCACGACACGCTCACCGGCCTGCCGAACCGGCGCGCCTTCCGGCGCCGGCTGGTGCGTGAGATCGACGCGGGGGACAGCGTCGCCCTGGTCCTGTGCGACATGGACAACCTGAAGGTGTTGAACGACACCCACGGCCACGAGGCGGGCGACCGGGCGCTCCAGATGCTCGCGGACGCGCTGAGAAGCGGGCTGCGCCGCAGCGACGAGGCCTACCGGCTCGGCGGGGACGAGTTCGGCGTGGTCCTGCCGGACACGTCCCGGCTGGACGCCGAGCGCGTGATGCGCCGGCTGCGCGACGCGGTCGGGTCGGGGAGGCTCACGACGGGGGATCGGATCGAGGCCAGCTTCGGCATCGCCGTACACGAGCCCGGCGACGACCCCGAGCGGCTGATGGGCCGGGCCGACGAGGCGCTCTACACGGCAAAGCGCCGGCGCGAGGAGAACATCGCCTGACCTTGACGGGGATGCGAACATTTGTTCGTGTCATATGTCGAGCTCCACTGCCACTCGGCCTACTCGTTCCTGGACGGGGCGTCGCATCCGGTGGAGCTGGCCGCGGCGGCGGCCGAGCAGGGCCATGAAGCCCTTGCCCTGACCGACCACGACGGGCTGCACGGTGCCATGGAGATGGCGCAGGCGCTGAAGCCGCTCGGGGTGCGGCCGATCACGGGCGCAGAGCTGACGCTCGACGACGGCACCCACCTCACGCTCCTGTGCGAGTCGCGCCAGGGCTACACCAACCTCTGCCGCCTGATCACCGCCGCCCACTGGCACACGCGGCGCTGGGCCCGCGAGGGGTGGCAGGAGGGCGGCCGGAGGCAGGACCCGATCGACGGGGAGCCCTCCATCGGCCTCACCACGCTCGAACAGCACAGCCACGGTCTGATCTGTCTCTCGGGCTGCGCGGGCAATGGTGCGGTGGCATCGCGAGTCGAGGCCGGTGACCATCCCGGTGCGGCGGCCGTCGCCCGGCGCCTGCATCGCATATTCGGTCCCGACCGCTTTCGCATCGAGCTCCAACGCCCCTATTGGCGACACGATCGCCGCCGCAACAAGCTGCTCTCGGAGCTGGCCGAGCGGCTCGGGGTGCCTTGCGTGGCAACCGGCAACGTGCACGTTCATTCGCGTGACCGCATCCCGCTTCAGGACGCCATGGTCGCCGTGCGCCTGGGGGCAACGCTCGACGAGACGGAGCCTCAGCGAAGGGGAAACTCGTCTCACGTCCTCGCTCCCCCCGAGCGGATGGTCGGGCGCTTCGAGAAGAGGGCGGTCGAGGAAAGCGGGATCCTGGCCGAGCGGCTGACCTTCGACCTGACCGAGGACCTCGGCTACCGCTATCCCGGCTCCGAGGACCCTGACGCCGACCGCCGCCTGGCCGAGCTGTGCCGCGAGCGCTTCGAGGAGCGCTACGCGGGCAGGCCGGAGGCGTTGGGGCGGCTCGACGAGGAGCTGCGTGTGATCCGCCACCTCGGCCTGTCCGGGTTCTTCCTGCTCCACCGCGACATGCTCGAGCTGGCGCGCGAGGTGGCCCTCGAGGTGCGCGGGCCGGAGTCGGCGCGGCGGCTGCTGCCGCCGGGGCGAGGGCGTGGCTCGAGCGTCTCCTCGGTCGTCTGCTACCTCACCGGCCTCTCGCACATCGACCCGATCGAGAACGAGCTCTTCCTGGGCCGCTTCCTGAACGAGGAGCTCACCGCGCTGCCGGACATCGACCTCGATTTCCCGCGCGACATCCGTGACGTCCTGATCCCGCGCGTGCACGACCGCTACGGGCGCGACCGCTGCGCGCTGGTGGCGGCCTTCTCGACCTTCCACGTGCGCTCCGCCGTGCGCGACTTCGCCAAGGCGCTGGGGCTGCCGCCGGGGGAGATCGAGCGCCTGGCGCGGGCGGTCGACCCCTGGAAGGAGCGCAACGACATCGAGGGCGACGTGCCGCCCGAGGACGCCCCCGGGCGGCGCTCGCCGCGCTGGGACGCCCTCGTGAGGCTCGCGCGCGACGCCTGGGGACTGCCTCGCCACCAGTCCCAGCACCCGGGCGGCATGGTGATCTCGACCCAGCCGCTGATCGACCTCTGCCCGGTGCAGCCGGCGTCGCTGGAGGGCCGGCAGATGGTCCAGTGGGACAAGGACTCCTGCGGCGACGCCGGCTTCCTCAAGATCGACCTGCTCGGGCTGGGGATGCTCTCGGCGGTCGAGCGCTGCGTGGACGAGATCGCGCGCGTGCGTGGCGAGCGCATCGACCTGTCGCGCATCCCATATGACGACGAGGAGGTCTACGCCCGCATCCGGGAGGCGGAGACGATGGGGGTGTTCCAGATCGAGTCGCGCGCGCAGATGCAGATGCTGAAGCGCACCCGGCCGGAGAACCTCGACGACATCACCGTGCAGGTGGCGCTGGTGCGGCCCGGGCCGATCCAGGGCGGCGCCGTGCACCCCTACATCGAGCGGCGCAAGGCGCTGCGCAAGGACCCGGGCTTCCGGATCCCCTACGAGCATCCCTCGCTCGAGCCGGTGCTGCGCGACACGCTCGGCGCGATCGTCTTCCAGGACCAGGTGCTCGAGGTGGCCACGGCCTTCGCCGGCTTCCGCGCCGGGGAGGCGGAGGGCCTGCGCCGGGCGATGAGCCGCAGGCGCTCGGAGGCGGCGATCCGCGCCTACGAGGAGAAGTTCATCGCCGGTGCGATCGAGCGCGGGGCCTCGCGGGAGTCGGCCGAGCGGGTCTGGGGGCAGATCGTGGGCTTCTCAGGCTTCGGCTTCCCCAAGGCGCACTCGGCCGCCTTCGGGCTGCTCGCCTACCAATCGACCTGGCTGCGCGTGCACTACCACCCCGAGTTCCTCTGCGCGCTGCTGAACGAGCAGCCGATGGGCTTCTACCCGCCCGACTCGCTGGTGCACGAGGCGCAGCGCAAGCGGGTGGAGGTGCTGGCGCCGTGCGTGGTTCGGAGCTGGGCGGAGTGCCGGGTCGAGGGTTCCGCCGTTCGGCTCGGGCTGGGCTACGTGAACGGCAGCAAAGAGGGGGAGGTCCGCGCGCTGGTGGCGGAGCGCGAGGAGGAGGGCGGCTGGCGCTCGTTGTGCGATCTCGCCGCCCGCTCGGGCGTTTCCGCGGAAACGCTTGGCCGGCTTGCCTGGGCCGGGGCCTGCGACGCACTCGCCGAGGGTCCCGTTTCGGGCCGGCGCCGCCAAGCGCTGTGGCAGCTGGGCGTGGCCGTGCCGGGCACGCCGGTTTCGGAGGGCACGCAGCTCGCGCTGCCGCTCGAGCCGCACGCCGGGCCCGAGCTGCGCGCGCTGTCGGCCTGGGAGCGGATGCTGGCCGACTACGGCTCGACCGGCGTGACGCTGCGCGAGCACCCGCTGGAGCTGATGCGACCCGATCTGCCCGCCGACCTGTGCACGAGCGCCGAGTTGGAGCGCGGCCGGCACGGCCGCCGCGTGCGCGTTGCCGGCCTGGTGATCGCACGCCAGCGCCCGGCCACCGCCAAGGGCGTGACCTTCATGCTGCTGGAGGACGAGCTCGGCACGATCAACCTGATCGTGACGCCGCCGGTGCACGAGCGCTTCCGGCTGGCCGTGAGGGCCGAGCCGCTCGTGCTGGCGACCGGCCGCCTGGAGCAGCGCGAGGGTACCGCCAACGTGCTGGTCGACCGGATCGAGCGCCTGGAGCGCCCCGACCTGCCGAGCGCGAAGGTCAAGCACATCGAGCCGCGCCGCGCCTGGAGCACCGAGACGCAGGAGGAAGCCGACCTGCGCGCGGTGGCGCCGGCGGGCCACAGCTTCGGCCGCCGTGGCCGCTGAGCCGGGGGGTGGGTAGGGCCAGTACCGCTATGCGGCATCAAAACTACCCACCCCCACGGCGAGGGCTCGGGCTCACTCTTTATTGCTGTCGTCAGCGTCCGACGAGCGCACCCGTTTGAGCCAATCCCCGAGCTGCTGGCCAACGTCGGCCACCGACGATCCCGCCGCCTGGAACGCCCCCGCGATCCGCTCGCCGTAGAACACGCTCGCCGCGTCCGCCTCCTCGCGCGCCGACGGCTCCTCGCCGCGGCGCAGGTAGTCGCCGCGGATCATCCGGTCGTACTCGCCCTCGCGCACCCAGTCGAGCAGCAGGCGCACCCGGCGGACGGGCAGCGGGTGCGTCACCCGCAGGTCCTGTAGGAGCTTCGTCAGCCGCTCGAGGCCCGACCCGCCCGTCGAGTACTCCATGCCCTGGGCCACGAAGGCGTCGAGGTTCAGCTCCTCCGCCGCCTCGCCGGCGGCCATCACCATGAGGGCGCGGCACACCGCCTGCGGGTCGCGGGTGACGAGAGCGGCAGCGCGGTCGCAGGAGAGCTCCGCCGCGCGCGACCACTCGAGCAGCGCCATCTGGATCGCGAGCAGCGGCAGCCCCGCGAGCAGCGGCAGCCGGGCACCCGCCCCGATCCGCAGCAGGATCAGCAGAGCGGTCCGGTAGAGCTGGTGATCCGAGTGGATGTGGGCCGCCTCGTGAGCCAGCACCACGCGCCGGCCGTCGTCGTCGAGGATGCGCACCAGTTCCGAGTTGAGCACCACGATCGGCTTCTGGGTCCCGATCGCGTACGCGTTGGCGAGCGGGAACTGCGTCATGTAGAGCCCGGGCACCTGCTCCATGCCGAGCGTGTTGAACACCTGCCGGTGCAGCACCCAGATCCGCGGCAGCTGGTCCTGGCCGAGGCGCACCGCCGCGCCGAGCGACGCCGCCCGCAGCGCCCGCTCGTAGCCGAGCTCGATCAGCTTGCGGACGACCTGGTCGAGGTACGGGACCTTGGCGAGCGCCGCGGTGGCCGCCCGGTCCGCCGGGTGCTGGTACGCCCGCGGCGAGATCCGGTCGAGCTTCCAGGCGACCTCGGGGCGGTACGGTCCTTCCATGGCCGGACGCATTATGGTCGGAACCTCGAGCTGGGCGGACCCCGGCTTCGTGAAGGAGTGGTATCCGCCGAAGATGGCGGCCCGCGAGCGCCTCCCCTGGTACGCCGAGCGCTTCGAGGCGGTGGAGCTCAACTCGAGCTTCTACGCGGTCCCCGACCGCACGACCGTCCACAAGTGGGTTGAGGACACGCCCGAGCGGTTCGTCTTCGACGTGAAGGTCCACCGGCTGCTCTCGCGCCACGCCGCCCCGCTCGATTCGCTTCCGCCAGAGCTGCGCGAGGAAGCCGACACCACCGACCGCGGGCGGGTGCGCCTCAGCCCGGAGCTGGAGACCGCGCTCGCGAAGCGGCTGGTCGAGGAGACGGCGCCGCTGGCCGAGGCCGGCAAGCTGGGCGCCTACCTCCTGCAGCTGACACCCGCCTTCGGGCCGGGACGGCACGAGCTCGATGAGCTCGACCGCGTGGTCGGGGCGCTCGCGCCGCACCGGGTCGCCGTCGAGCTGCGCCACCGCGGCTGGGTGCGCGAGAAGCGCCGCGAACGGACGCTCGCGTGGTTCTCGGAGCGTGGGGTGGCGTTCGTGTGCGTCGACTCCCCGCCCGGGGACGAGATCCCGATCATGCCCTCCGACCTCGACGCGGTCACCCGCGACGACCTCGCCTACCTGCGCCTGCACGGCCGCAACACCGAGGGCTACCTACGCGGGAGGTCCGTCGCCGAGCGCTTTGCCTGGCGCTACGACGACGACGAGCTCGAGGAGGTCGCCGGCCGCGCGCGGGCCATGGCCGAGCAGGCGGCCGAGGTGCACGTGGCCTTCAACAACAACCGCGGCATCGACGCGACCCTCGAG
>JBOGXT010000319.1:0-2686 GCA_050694635.1 Thermoleophilaceae bacterium | reverse complement strand
CCTCCAGGGAGCCGAGGTCGATGCCGTGAGCGCTCGCGATGCGGGCGGCCACGGGGGTGGCGCTCTCCGCGCCGTTGCCGGCGAGGGCCGGAGCGCGGTCGGCCTCCTTCGGCTCCGGCTGCACAGGCTTGGCCGGAGCGGCGTCGCCGGCGGTGATGCGGCAAACGACTGTCCCCACGGAGACGGTCTCATCCGGCTCCACCAGGATTTCCGCCACCGTCCCCGCGACCGGGGCCGGAAGCTCGGCGTCGACCTTGTCGGTGGAGATCTCGACCAGCGGGTCGTCCACGGACACCGAGTCGCCAACCTTGACGAGCCATTCGAGGACCGTGCCCTCGGCCACCGAATCCCCCATTTCGGGGATCGCGACATCGACCAGCTCGGCCTCCGCCGGCGTTTCGGGCGCCGCGGGCGCCTCAGGTGCCGCTCCGTCCCCGTCCACCTCGATCTCCCCGAGGACGGCGCCCACCTCCACGGTCGAGTCCGGCTCGGCCGTGATCTTCGTCAGCGTCCCGGCGGCGGGGGCGGGCAACTCGGCATCGACCTTGTCGGTCGAGATCTCCACGAGGGGCTCCTCCGCCTCGACGCGGTCGCCCACCTGTTTCAGCCAACCGAGGATCGTGCCCTCGGTGACCGACTCGCCCATCTGGGGCATCGTGATCTGCACGGTCGTCGCGCGAGTGGCCATCCCGTCGTTCAACGATACCCCGCCAGGCGCAGGACGACATTGAGCGTCCGCACGGTCCCCGGCCAGTGCTCCGCCACCACCTCCGAACCGGCCGAGCGCACGACGCCGCGCAGCACCACCGCCGCGATCGCCGCGTCGTCCAGCTGGCCGATGACGGGGATGAAGTCCGGGATCAGGTCGATCGGCGAGACGAGGTACGCCCCGAGCACGATCAGCTGAAGCCGCCGAAGCGCGGGCACCCGACGGTCGCGCGCGAGGCGCAGGAACAGCGTCCCCAGCTCGGGGACGACGCGGGCGAGCTCTCGGACGCGGCGGGCCACGGCCCCCAAGTGTGGCTACTCGTCCCGGCGGATGCAGAGGCCCCCCGGATGGTCCGGCCGGGCGCATCCTCCGGCTCCGCTCGGCGTGGGCGCACGCTGACCCAAAGGCGTCCGTCGGCGAACGGGAGTCCTGCGGGCTCGCGCCGATGTCGATGGTCGGTGACGCGCCCGCTCCGGGGGTCCACGCGCGACACCGTCCCGTCGCCGGTGTTCGCCACCCAGACGGCTCCCGCCCCGCCCGCCACGCCGGCCGGCGGCCGACGGGCACCCTGTCGCGCACGGTCCCGGTGGAGGCGTCGATGCGCACCATCGAGTCGTCGAGCGCCTGCGTGACCTACACCGCGGCGCCGTCGAGCGCGATGTCGGTAACCCCCTCGGTGACGCGGACGGGCTGCACGACGCCCGTGGCGGGATCGATCCGCGAGACCAGCGCCGCGTTTCCGTCGGCGGTCCACACCGCGTTCGCGTCGGCCGCCACGGTCGCACGACTCCTTCAAGCCGGCGAAGCCGGGAAGGTTCGACGAGGACAAGGACGACGACGGCGACGAGGACGACGACTGAGTCGCGGCGCACCTCCGGTGCGCGCCTCGCACGGGGCGCCCACCGGTAGCGTCTCGCCGGTGGCCGAGCGGCGCCGCAAGTTCTGGGGCTGGGGCTTCGAGGACCAGCAGCCTTCGGCGGATGAGGTCGAGCAGGCCGGCCGTGGCGCGCGTGAGCACCTCGGGTTCGGGCCCGCCGACATCGAGCCGCCGCCGCGGCTCGAGGACGTGGAGCTGCCGGCGCCGCGGCTCGAGCCGCCCGCCTCGCTGTCCGGCATCTGCCGCAGCGATCCGTACGAGCGCGCCGCCCATTCCTACGGCAAGGCCTACCGCGACCTCGTGCGCGCCTTCCGGGGCCGCTTCGACCACCCTCCGGACGTGGTCGCCCACCCGCGCGACGAGCGCGAGCTCGAGCAGGTGCTCGACTGGTGTACGGAGGCGGGCGCGGCCGCCATACCGTTCGGGGGCGGCACCAGCGTGGTGGGCGGGGTGGAGCCGCGCGTGCCGCAGGAGGCGGTCGTGACGATCGACCTGAAGCGGATGAACCGGGTGCTGGAGGTCGATGCGGTCTCGCGCGCGGCCCGCATCCAGGCGGGCGCGACCGGGCCGGAGCTCGAGGAGCAGCTGAAGCAGCACGGGTTCACGCTGCGCCACTACCCGCAGTCGTTCGAGTACTCGACTCTGGGTGGCTGGATCGCCACCCGCGCCGGCGGCCACTTCGCCACGCTCCACACCCACATCGACGACTTCGTCGAGTCCGTGCGAGCGATCACGCCGAGCGGCGCCTGGGAGAGCCGCCGCCTGCCCGGCTCCGGCGCGGGGCCGAGCCCCGACCGGCTCCTGATCGGCTCGGAGGGCATCCTCGGCGTGATCACCGAGGCCTGGGTGCGGGTGCAGGATGCGCCGACGCACAAGGAGTCGGCGGCGGTGATGTTCGACTCGTTCAGCGATGGGGCGGGGGCCGTGCGCGCCCTTGCGCAGACCCGGCTCTTTCCCACCAACTGCCGCCTGCTCGACCCCGGCGAGGCCGCGCTCACCGGCGCCGCCCCGGACGAAAAGGCGCTGCTCGTGCTGGGCTTCGAGGGCAGCGGCGAGGTGGCCGCGCCGATGTCGCAGGCGCTCGAGCTGTGCCGCGACCA
>JBOGXT010000318.1:0-12439 GCA_050694635.1 Thermoleophilaceae bacterium | reverse complement strand
CGCTCGAGCAGGCGGCCGAGCTCGCCCTCGTGCGGCGTGAGCACGGTCGGTGCGCCCCGCTCACGAAGGAGCTCGAGCCGTCCCGCGTGGGCGTTCAGCCCATCGGCGTCCAGGAGCAGCGGCACCTCGACGCCGCGCGCGACCTGGCGGGCGAACTCGAGCGCGCCCTCGTCGCGGCCCAGCCCGGGGCCCAGCACCACGGCGCCGGCGCGCTCGGCCATCTCCTCCACCACCTGCACCCCGGCCGGAGTATGGAAGCCGTTCGCGTCCGGCAGCCCGCGACTCATCTGCTCGAGCAGGCGCAGGTCGACGGCCGGCTGCGCCGGTCCCGGTACCGCCACCTGCACGTACCCCGCGCCCGCGCGCTGCGCTGAGCGGGCGGCCATCGTCGGGGCGCCGGTCAGGCCGAGCGAGCCGCCGGCCACCACCACGACGCCGGACGTGAACTTCGAGCCGCTGCGCGCGCGGGGCGGGTAAAGCTCCAGCACGCGCTCCGAGATGAGCCCGGCGCGCCCCGCCCCGGGCGCCCCGCGCGGGATGCCGATCTCGACCGTCTCGACGCGGCCGGCGTGGCCCTTGCCGGGCTCGACGTGCAGGCCGATCTTGGGGCCGTGGAAGGTCGCGGTGGCGCGGGCGCGCACGGCCTCGCCCTCGATCTCGCCGGTCGAGGCGTTGACGCCCGAGGGGACGTCGCAGGCCACCACGGGCGCGTCTCGGGCGTTGATGGCCGCGATCGCCGAGGCGAGGGGCTCGCGCGGGGAGCCCTCGAAGCCCGTACCGAGCAGCGCGTCGACGACGGCGCCGGAGCCGTCGAGACGCTCGGGCTCGAACGGCTCGGGCGGCGCGCCGGGGAGGCGGTCGAAGTTCGTGAGGGCGTCGCCTCGCAGGTCGCTCAGGTCCGCCGCGGCAAGCACATCGACCTGATAGCCGTCCTCGCGCATCAGCCGGGCGACCACGAGGCCGTCGCCGCCGTTGTTTCCCTTCCCCACCGCCACGCGCACCGGACCCGGCCGCGCCACCGCGGCGGTGACCCGGGCCAGGCCCGTGCCGGCCCGCTCCATCAGGTCGAGCGAGGGCACGCCTTGGCGCTCGATCGCCCAGGCGTCGGCGGCGCGCATCTCGGCCGCTTCGAAGAGCGGGTCGAGCCAGTCCCTCACCTGAGCACCGCGACCGCCGCGGCCAGGCGGGCGGTGTGCGTGAGAGACACGCTGGCCCCGGCCATGCCGAGCTCCGCGGCGCGCGTCGCCGCGCTGCCGCTGAGTTTCACCTCGGGCGCGCCTGGCGTGGCGATCACCTCCACGTCCCGGAAGCTCCAAGCGGTCAGGTTGAGCGCCTTTGCCACCGCCTCCTTGGCGCAAAAACGGGCGGCCAGGTGCATGACGGGTCGTGCTTTCGTCGCCGCGTAGTCGCGCTCCGCGTCGGTGAACAGCCGCTCCGCGAGCCTAGGCCTCCGCTCGAGCGCCCGCTGGAGCCGCTCGACTTCGAGGAGGTCGATCCCAACGCCGCTCACGGCGGCGGACGCTATTCGACCGGGATCAACTTGGCGAGGCCGGGGCGCAGGCACTCTCCGGCGGGTGATTACCTTGCTACCAGCTCAAGGTGGGGACCCTCCTCAGGAAGCGAGCCACCGCGAAGGCTCCGAGGAGTACGGAGACCTGCCGCTCGGAGGCGTTGGACGGGCCGCCTGGTGCCGCTTCCGGGCGTCTGTGATTCTCTGCGCGTGCGCGTTCTCTTCTGCTGTCGTCCGGCCTATGGGCACATCTTCCCGCTGCTGCCATTGGCGATGGCGTGCCGCGACGCCGGGCACAGCGTCCGGTTCGGCACCGGAGCGAAGCTGCTGCCGCGGCTTCGGGAGCTGGGGTTTCGGGCCGAGTTGGTCGGCATCTCGATTGACGAGGCGGACCGGCTCGCGCTGCGCGATGACCCCGGGCTCAACGACCTGCCGCGCGACGAGCGGTGGCGCTTCGGGGTGGTCGTCTTCGGCGACGTACTGGCGCGCCGCACGCTCGACGACATTGGCCCGCTGCTGGACGACATCGCCCCCGACCTGCTGGTGTACGACGAGGTCGACGTCGGCGCGGCAGCGGCGGCCCAGCTGGCGGGGGTGCCGGCGGTGGCTCACTCGCTCGGCCGTCAGCTGCCCGACCTGATCCGGCGAGGCCGCTCTCGAGCGCCTGGCCCAGGTGTTGCGCGGCTATGCGCTCGATGCGCGCGTCGGCGATCTGTTCGATGCCAACGCCTACGTGGACATCTGCCCGCCGAGCCTGCAGGACAAATCGGCGTCCGATCCGGCGGAGCGGATTCCGCTGCGTCCGGTGGCGCCGATCGGGTCGGGGGATGTGGTGCCGGACTGGGTCGCCGCCGCTCGCGCGCGTCCACTCGTGTGCCTGACGCTCGGCACCTACGTATCCGGCCAGGTGGATTCGCTGCGCGCCGCCGCAGCCGGGCTGGGCATGCTCGACGTCGACGCGCTGGTCACCGTCGGCCCGGACGGCGACCCGGCCGCCCTGGGACCGCTGCCCGACTCGGTACGGGTCGAGCGCTTCGTGTCGCAGGGAGTGCTATTGCCTCATCTCGACGCCGTTGCCCACCACGGCGGCAGCGGAACCATGCTCGGCGCTCTTTCCCAGGGACTGCCTCAGCTGCTACTGCCGCACGGCGCCGACCAGTTCATGAACACCCAGGCTCTCCTCGACACTGGCGCGGGGCGGCGCCTGCTACCCGAGGAAATCAACCCGCCGGCGGTGGCCGAGGCAGTTCAAGCACTGATCGACGACCCCGCATACCGCGAGTCCGCGAGCGCCCTCGCCGCCGAGATCGCGGCCATGCCCGGGCCGACGGAGACGGTGCCGAAGCTCGAACGGCTAGCGACGAGATGAGGCTCGCTGACAGCGAGACACTGTCACCACCTCGAGCCTCCGTCGTCTCCAGGAGCCCGAGCCGGCGGACGTAGAATCCCGTTCTGGATGCTCCGGATGGAAGGGAGCCCAGTTGAGCGGTGAGGACAGGTCGAGGCGAGAGCAGATCGTTGCGCCTCTACAACGAGGGCTGGGCCCGCGCAGACTTCGACGTCGTGTTCGAGCTACTGGATCCCGGTGTCGTTTGGACGGCCATCGAGGCAGCGCCTGATGCCGAGACGAGCACGCCACTTGCCGAAATCTTGCGGCGGTTTGAGGACCGAATGAGGACCCGCGGAGCTGAGCGGCACCCACCTTCGCTCGGGTTCCGCGGGCGTTCGGCGAGGAGACCGGAGCTTCGGACGGTCGCAGGAGTCTGCTCCCTCCTCGGGAATGCGTGAGTCGAGAAGGAGAAGCCCTCTTCGAGACCGCTGACTGCTCCATCGCGAGCAATCCTCCCGAGTTGCCGGCGCGCCAGATCGAGCGAGCCCCAGGCTACTGGCCGCGGGGCGCGGCGCGAGGACGCTCAGAGCAGGTCCGCGATCGAGGTCGCCGCGCGCGTGGCGCCGTCGGTTTCCACCGGGCGGTAGTCGACTTGGCGACCGATCTCCTCGGATATCGCGGCGGCGATCACTTCCGGCGTCGAGTCGTCGAAGTCCATGCGGCGCCCGGCCCCGTAGCGCTCGAGGCGGTGGCGGACGTGGAAGTTCTGCTCGAAGTGGTGGCGCAGGGGGAAGTAGAGGAAGGGTCGGTTGGCCGCGGTCAGCTCCATCGACGTGGTCAGGCCGCCCTGGACCACGGCGAGGTCGCACGCGGCCAGATGGCGGTAGAGGTTGTGGACGTAAGTCACCACTTCGAGGCCGGGTGCCGCCGGCAGCGACCGCGGGTCGATGCGCGGTCCGCAGACGACGATCATTCGCAGGTCGGGCACGCGCTGCTTGGCCTCGGGGAAGGCGTCGATCACCCGCCGCAGCAGGTGGCCGCGGACGCCCGAGCCGCCGACGGTGACCAGTCTGACGCGCTCGTCGTCGCCGTAGCCGAGCTCGGCGCGCAAGCGGGTGCGGTCCGCGAACTGACGTGGGTCGAAGCCGGTTATGTAGCCGGTGAAGTCGAAGTGCTCCTCGGTCCAGTCGCCGATCATGGGCAGCTCGGCGCCGAAGGTCTCCTGCACCACGTCGTCGCGGTTGCCGACGAACAGCGCTCGATCGCGCACGCGCGGGAAGCGCTCGATGTGCTCGATCATCTCGGCGTTGTAGTCCGCGGTCAGGTAGCTCTCATGGCCGCCGCCGTCCTCCATCGGCAGCCAGCCCACGAAGTCGGTCAGCCACACGTAGGCGGCCCGTTTCTGCTCGGGGTTCTCGTGTAGGTAGTAGTCGAGTTCCCACGCCTCGTCGCCGATCCACAGGTCGTAGTCGTGCTCGCGCACGATGTCGTGGAAGACCATGAAGTTGGCGAGCAGGATCTCGTCCATGCGTCGCCAGGCCTGGAAGCAGTGGAGATCGTGCTCGGCGGACTCGGACTCGATGTGACCCGACTCGTTCGCCAGCTCGGCGCTCAAGGGGTGGATCCGCTCACCCTCCCGCTCGAGCACCCTGGTCACCGGGTTCTGGGCGAGCCAGTCGATCTCGAGGTCGGGCACGAGCCGCCGCAGCTCCTTGGCGATCGCAACGTCGCGCTGGGCGTGCCCGAGCCCGATCGGTGAGGATATGTACAGGGCGCGGCGGCGGCGGCTCTTCCCGCGGGTCCACGCCGACGCCTTCGGGCGTGGCGGCTCGACGAAGTCGCGCAGCAGCAGGTTCACCTTGACCGGGTCGCGCGCATGCGGCCCGTGCCCCGCTCCCTCCAGCGAGACGAGCTCGCCACCCGTCACGTCGGCGAGCGCCGCCCCGCCCGCGTGCGGGCGGACCGCGTCGGCGGTGCCGTGGATGACCATCACCGGACAGCGCACCCGCTCGCAGCTGTCCCGAAAGCCCTCGGGCGGAGCAAGCCCGCGGGTGATGTCGATCAGCGTCTCGGGGTCGGTCTCGAGGCCCCAGCCGACGCAGTCCTCGATCTGCTTCGTCGAATGCGGCTCGGTGAACATCCGGCCGAAGAAGAACTCGAGGAAGCCCTGGTAGTCCTTCAGCCAGTAGTGCCGGTTGAGCTTCGCCCAGCCGTCATCGGTCTCGTGCCGCTCCTCGAACGGGTAGCGCAGGCGCTCGGGATGCCCGGGGACGAGCGGCACCGCCGCACCGATGTAGACGACCCCATCGACCCGGTCGGGATGGTCCGCGGCAAGCAGGGTCGCCCAGAGCGCCCCGGCCGAGAGAGCGACCAGGAGCGCCGTCTCGGTTCCGGTGGCATCCATCACGGCGAGGGTGTCGTCCGCGAACTGGCGAGCGACATAGGCGTCGGTGCCCCGTGGCCGGTCGGAGCGTCCGTTACCGCGTCCGTCGAAGGTGAGCACCCTGTGGTGGCGAGCGAAGTAGGGGATCTGCGCCTTCCAGTGCCGCGAGTGGATGATCGACCAGGTAGGCAGGAACAGCACGGTGCGCTCACCCTCGCCGTACAGCTCGTAGAAGATCCGCACGCCGTCGCGCTCCACGTAGCCGTCCTCATCCGGATAGCGGGCGCGGGACTGCTCGACCGGCTGCGATCGACCGGTGGGCGCTTCCGTCGTGACCGTCATCGCTTTGCCTCCTCGAGGGTGTCGAGCCAGCGCTCCACCATCTCCAGCAGGTCGCGGTGACCGGCGGAGATGCCGGACAGGCGCTCGACCATGATCCCCTCATTGAACGTCATCACCAGGCTGACCACCGCCGCGAGCGGAAACTGCTCGCGGTCGAGCCCGTACTCACCGATCATCTGGTCAAACGCTTCGGTGAGCACGGCACGCCACTCGCCGTTGACCCGGGCCACACGCTTCGCGATGTCGGGCCGGTTCCAGCCCAGCGCCTGCAGCTCGAGCCAGATCTTCGGGTAACCGGCGGCTAGGTCGGATTCGAGGTAGCCCATCGCGGTCTTCCACTTCTCCACGCCGGAGATGTCGGTGCGCCCGTACATCTCGCGTTGTCGGGCGATCAGGCGCTCCGTGAACCGTTCGAGCACGCGCACGAACAGGTACTCCATCGAGCCGAAGTAGTAGTGGACCAGGCCATGGTTAGCGCCGGCCTCCTCGGCCAGGCGGCGGGTGCTGATTTCTGAGTAGCCGAGGCCGATCAGGAGCCGCTCCGCGGCGTCCAGGAAGGCGTCCTCGGTCTCCGCCCGCGCCGACGGCTGAGACGCCGCCCTCAACGATGCCTCCGCCATCGACGGCGTGCGAGCTCCGCGATGCGCACCCGCAGGACGAGCAGCGAGCCCGACAACAGCCCGCTCCCGATCGCCGCGGCCAGGATCAGCTGCTCGCCCGCATGGTGGGCGATAACCGTCATTGGAAGATCTCCGTCGTGCAGTCGCCCCCCTCGAGGCGCACCTCGTGCGCCCGCGCGGGTCCGCCGGGCCGCTCGTGGAGGTCGACGAAGAAATCGCGGTCGACCTCCATCCCGCCCTCGGGGTCGCAGTCCACCTTGAGGAGCCACGAGCGCAGCTCGGGATAGAACTGGTTGTCCCACGTCGAGTAGAGCGAGTTCGTCACGTAGAGTCGGCGCCCGTCCAGCGAGAGCTGGAGCATCTGCGGCCCGCCATTCAGCTCGCGGCCCGCGCTGCTGTCCTTGCCGAGCAGCCCACCAAGCCAGAGCCGGCCGGTCAGCTTCGGGTGCTCCGGATCGGAGACGTCGTACTGGCGCAGATCCCCGTGCAGCCAGTTCGAGAAGTAGAGAAAGCGGTCGTCCATCGAGACCACCAGATCGGTGATCAGCCCCGGCACGCCGCCGGGCAGCGGCCAGCCGTCGAGCTCCTCGTTCTCGACCTCGATCACGGGCTCGGCCCGGAAGCTGCCGTTCGAGCGGTGGAAGCGGAACATGTTGCTGGCCAACGCCGCCCCGACGAAGCCCTGCTCGGCCTCGGGGTCGTGCAGCCAGCGCACCTCGAGCGGGACCAGGCCGGCCTCGCCCAGGTCGAGCGTCTGCTCAAGCCGCCGCTCGGCGAGGCCCCAGAAGTGCAGCCGCTGCCCGTAACGGCCCGCGCCGACGTCTCCGATGTCGAAGCCGGGCTCGTAGGCGTTCGGCTCGCCGAACTCCGACGAGACGAGCACGTTCTTGCGCGGCTGGTACCAGAAGTCGTAATTGAGCTCCGGCGTCGAACCGCCGTCCTCCCAGCGGCCCTTGACCTCGAAGCTGCGCGCGTCGAGGCAGGCGAAGCCGCCCGCGCCGCCACCCGCCGCGTCGCCCAGCATGCTGACCACGACGTTGTCGCCCGGCATGCAGTGGACGGTGTGGGGTCGGCTGTAGCCGGTCTTCTCGGCCAGCTCCTCCGGCTCGATCACCTTCTCGATCCGGGGGCGGCGCGGATCGGCTGCCACATCGAGGATGTGGATCCGCGACGAGCGGAAGCCGGGCACGATCAGGTGCGAGCGGTCGGGCCCATGGCAGGCCGAGCTGCAGCGGTTCCAGCCGAAGTGGTGGAGCTCGTCCCCGACGTTCGGCATCGGCGTCTCGCCAACGATCCCGCCGTAGCTGCCGGAATCGGGATCGGCGTCGACCACCGCGATGAAGTCCGGCTCATCGACCCCGGTGCCCTCATGCAGACAGGCGAGGTAGAGGAACCGCTCGGGAGGCGCCTCCAGCGCTTCCGCGGGCGAGGCGTGGAAAGACCGCGGGCGTTGGTCGTCAGGGTAGGTGCGGTTGGCCATGGGATTTCTCCTCTCGTGACATGCTCAGACGATCACCTAAGTCGTCTGTATTAGTCAGTTGACCAAACTATCGCTCGGATGTCAAGCCTGTCCGCCGCCACCAAAGTCCGTTACCGCCGCGTCGCCGGGCGGGCGGCAACGAGACGAGGCCTGCATTCGTGCAGCAGCGAGCGCGAGTCTCTGCGCTGTCGGCACGCTCGCCTCGGACGAAAGCCGGAAGCCCCGCGAAGGCCGGGCAGAGTTTCGCTTCCCCATGAATGCGAGAGCGTGGGGTCCGACCTTCGCTGCCCTGTGGGGGTCGAAACCGACCGTTACGCGACTGAGCGGTCGGCGTCGCGCAGGAGATCAGCGACGACGTCGGCGGAGGTCTTCCCCCGCTGTTCTGAGAGCCGCTGAAGCCGTTCCGCGTCCTCGCCCTCGACGCTGACCAAGATCATCAGCTTGCCGTCCGGATCACCCTCCCCATGCACGACGTAGCGGGGATCGAGCTCAGCGAGGTCACCGTCGAAGTCCCCGGGCTGTGGGTCGGCAATTGTCCAGCATCCTACGCTCGGCAGCAGTCGAGCTCCAACCCGTCACGATCAACCAGCTCGCGGGATCGGCTGTGCGCTCGATCACCAGGGTGATCGCCCGACCTCCGTCGGTGCGGCCGATCAACAAGCGGCGCTTGCCCGGATCGGCAGGCGCTCGCGGGGTTGCACACGATCACGTGCGGATTGCCCAGCAGCTGCTCGGCCCCCACTGCAGCGATCCGTCGGGCACCGAGCTTGTCGAGCGCGACATCGGTCGCAAGGAGTTGATGGACGCGCTCGGTCACACACGACGGTCTACCTGCCCGACCCGACGGACCCACGCGAGGCGCGCCCTCGTCTGATTCATTGAGCGGGGTCCCGCCAGGCGCTAGACCGGCTGCATCGCTGCCCCTATGAGGGAGGTTCCACGTCAACGCTCGAGCTTCTCGACGCCGCGGGGCGTCGGCGCTCGCCCGCTACCCTGCCCGGCTTCAACGCGGGCCGTCCGCCGCGGAACAAGGGGTTCCGCTACCCGCCCGATCCCGCATGGATTGCCACACTCTCGCTGGGCAGCGTGACGCTACGTGGCCAAGGGAGGCACGCCCCGTGCATCGCGGCCAGCGTGCGCGGCTCGAGTTCCGCGAGCCTCTCCATGATCCCCTCGGTCCGGCTCGTGTACGGCACGTAGTCGGCCAGGATCCCGGCCTCGTACTCCATCAGCGAGGCTCGGGCCCGCTCGATCACGTCCGACTCCGTGAGCGGCTCGCATGCGCCGTTCTGATGCATCAGGTCCGAGCAGAGGAGCGTTCGGTTGGTCTCCTCGAACAGGACTCCCGCGTCCCAGCCGTGCGGGATCTGCGCAGTGCGGCAGAAGCGGAAGCGGTACTTGCCGGTTTCGAGGACCTCGTCGTCGTGCATCCCCCGCGCCAGGCGAATGGCGCTCGTGAAGTCCGCGTTCACGAGCGCCCCCAGCTGGCTGTGGCGGTGTCGTCCGGGGCGGTTAGGACGATCCGGTCATGCCCAGACGATGCGGGACTCAAGGCCGCAGCGGAACTTGTCGATTTGGGACGGGCGTCCTCGAATCCGAGTCACAATGACCAAGTGCCGGCAGAGCAAGTTCTTCGTCTCTTTGTATCCCGCCAGGCCCGCCCACTTTCCCGTGGTGCGGCGTTGCCTGGTTCTCGGTGCGCTTCTGGCGACCATTCTTGTGCTTCCGACAGCCGCGGAGGCGGCGACCTGCGCTTCCGGGGGCGCGACGATGACCGTTTCCTTGAGCGTGAACGAGACGGCGACCGTCTCTACTAGCGCTGGAGCGCTGACGCTGAACAACGTTCCGTGCGCTGGTGGGGCGACCGTGTCGAATACGAACACGGTCACGATCAACGGCAGCACCGGCAACGAAACCGCCGTGATCGATCTCTCCAATGGCCCCTTCGGTCCTGGCGCCACGGCGGAAGGGACGGGTGTCGCTGAGATTGAGATCGTCGCCGCGCTTCAGCTTGGGTCGGGCGACCGCGTGACCGTCAGCGGCTCGGGCTCCGCGGATCAGCTCGTGCTCGGCACCGCGGGGGTCAACCTCAATGGTGACGATGACGCCGATATCAGCCCTTCGGGGGTGGAGAGCTACACAGTCAACGGTGCAGATGGCGGCGACCTTGTCTCTGCCGCCGGCGGCCAGGGCACCGGATCGGCGCTGACCATTCCCGCCTCGCTGCAGGGCGACCAGGGCGATGACACTCTCTACTCCGGGTGGGGGAACGACACGATCGGAGGTGGCACAGGCATCGACACCCTGAACTTCTCAGCGGCGAACGCGGGCGTCACCGTCTCGCTGGCCGTGACCAGCGCCCAGAACACCGGCGGGGCCGGCACCGACACCATCGCGGGCATCCGCAATGTCGACGGCACGACCTTCGATGACGCGCTGACCGGCGATGGGCAAGCCAACGTCCTGCTTGGATCAGACGGCGACGACCGCCTGACCGGTGGCCTCGGCGACGACACCCTCTCCGGCGGCAGCGGCGCCGACACCGCCGATTACTCTTCCTCTTCCGCCGCGGTCACTGTCGCCCTCGACGAGATCGTCCAGGACACGGTCGGGACCGGCGTCGACACCCTGTTCGGCTTCGAGCATCTGGCGGGAGGCTCCGCCGCCGACACGCTCTCCGGTGACGGCGGCCCGAACAGGATCCGCGGTTTGGGGGGCAACGATGTCATCAACGGAGGTGGGGGAGACGATGCCCTTGACGGGGGCGCGGGGACCGACACCGTCTCGCTCGAGTCCGCGGTCTCCGGAGCTGCGATCGACCTAGAGAACGGGCAGAGCGTGGGAGACGGCAGCGACTCTTTGATCTCTTTCGAGTCCGGGATCGGCTCTCCGTTTAACGACGTTCTCGTCGGCACCGTCGCCGCCAACACTTTGGACGGAGGTCTCGGTGAGGACACCGTCGACTACTCGAGCTCAATCGGTGGCATCAATCTCAACCTGCAGACAAACGTGGTCACTGGCGCAGGTGGCGGCGACGCGCTCTCCCAGGTCGAAAATGCCGTCGGGTCGATCTACGACGACGTGCTGGTAGGCAACACCCGGCCCAACCAACTGCGGGGCGGTACGGGGGACGACGTCCTGAATGGCGCCCAAGGGAATGACAGCATGGACGGCGGCGAGGGGGTTGACACAGTCGACTACGCTGCGGCCGTGAACGCAGTACAGATCGACCTGACCTCCGGGGAGACGCACGGGGCGCGCGGTGACGACGCCCTCGTCGCGGTTGAAAACGCGTCGGCGGGGGCTGGCAACGATCTCCTGCGCGGCACGGCACAGGCCAACTCCCTCGACGGTGGCGCAGGCCACGATCGGATCGACGGGCGTGCGGGTGACGATGATCTCGACGGAGGCGCAGGGGTCGACACGGTCGATTTCGCCTCATCGACTGCCAGTGTGCGCGTCAATCTGACGCAACAGCGCGCCATCGGAGCTGGCCTGGACTCGCTGCTCGGCTTCGAAGACGTACGCGGAGGAAGCGGCTCTGACCTTCTGTCCGGCGACGGCGCCGCCAACCGTCTAGACGGAGGGGCGGGTAATGATGTTCTTCGAGGCAAGGGCGGCGACGACGCCCTCGTTGGTGCCGGCGGCAGCGACACGGTCGACTACTCAGGCTTCGCGGCTGTGACCGAGGACAGAGGTGTGGTTGTAAACCTGACTCGCGGGCGGGCTTCCGGAGAGGGCGCCGACGACCTCAGCCAGCTGGAGTCAGTGATCGGATCAGGCGCCGCAGACCGCATCACCGGCGACCGGCGCGCCAACCGCCTGAGCGGTGGGCCCGGACGCGACAACCTGCTCGGGAGATCTGGACCTGACCGGCTCTACGGCAACTCTGGCAACGACCGCCTGTTCAGCCACGACCGTCGCCGCGACCGCATCAACGGCGGCTCGGGCCGCGATCGCGCCGCCGCCGACCGCTTCGACCGTCGCCGCTCGATCGAGAGACCCACGCTCCGTCGCCGGTAGCGGTGGGGGCGGCCACTATGGGCCCGATGGTGCCTTGGAAGCACACTCCAGGAATCGCGATCTGTGGGCCTGCCACGTGACCTCGTCGACGAGCGCGCCCGTCAGGATTCGAACCTGAGACTTTCGGTTCCCGTAGATCAGCGCTCAATCAGTCGCATCCCGCATTACAGAGCGCTGCACCACGCGCGGCGTCACCGCTGCGTCACTTTTCGGCGCTTCGGCGTGATCATGACATCTCCGCAAGTGACGTCAGCTCTGGGCAACCGCAGCCGCCAAGTGTTCGTCGCCCGCGAACGAGCGCCCCGTCGGCGAGAGTGTCGGAAGCACGCGAATGGGGAAGCGCGAGTTGACCGTTGGCGCGTATGCCGTGCTCATCGGCCGGCGGACCGGACGAACGCTTGGGCGGATCGCCGGCCCGAGCGGCTCAGGTCGCTGCGGGAAGCGTCCAGCGTTGGCCCGCTTGCTCGATCTCGAAGGTGGCCGCTTGGTCGGGCGCTTCCTGCAGCAGCTCGTCGGCCGCCCGACGGGTCCTGTCAGACGGCGTCGGCCGCTCCATACCCAGCCGACTGAGCCGCAGCCGCCAGGCCGCGACTTCCTCCGCGCCGAGCAGCAGCCCAACAGCCCGCAGCGCCCCCAGCACGCCCGCCACACGCCCCTCGCGCTCGGGCCGGGCCTCGTCGGCGTAGTCGTCGCCGCGCGTGGCCACCCGCTCGACCTCCGCGTGCAGAAAGCTGACGACGCGCTCACGAGC
>JBOGXT010000317.1:0-3274 GCA_050694635.1 Thermoleophilaceae bacterium | reverse complement strand
GCGCGTCGCCGACCGCCTGCGGCGGCGCCGGATCGCACCAGCGCGGGTCGCGCACCTCGATGCGCTCGAGCCGCCGGCCCTCCAGGGCCGGCGCCAGCTGGCGGCGGATGGTTTCGACCTCGGGCAGCTCGGGCATGGCTGCCGTCGAGACTAGAGCGGCTCAATCGGCGGTGGCCCGCGGGTGCGCCTTGAAGTACACGTCCTTCAGCCGCTCACTCGTGAGGTGGGTGTAGAGCTGCGTCGTCGAGACGTCGGCGTGGCCCAGCATCTCCTGGACCGAGCGCAGATCGCAGCCGCCCGCCAGCAGGTGGGTCGCGAAGGTGTGGCGCAGCGTGTGCGGGCTCATCCGGTCGGCCAATCCGGCCGTCGTGGCGTGACGCCGCACGATCTTGTAGAGCCCCTGCCGGGTCAGCTGCCCGCCGCGGAAGTTCACGAACACGTGCGTCTCGGGCCGCTCCCCCACGAGGCCCGGGCGGCCGCGCTCGAGGTAGATCCGCAGCGCCCGCAGCGCCGCCTGACCGATCGGCACGATCCTCTCCTTCGAGCCCTTGCCGCGGGCGCGCAGCACACGCTCGTCGAGGTCCACGTCGGCCAGCTCCAGGCCGATCGCCTCCGAGGCGCGCAGCCCGCAGGCGTACATCGTCTCGAGCAGCGACCGGTCGCGCAGGGCCTGCGGGTCGGTGCCCCGCGGCTGCGACAGGAGGCGCTCGATCTCCCCGCGGGTGAGCACGTGGGGCAGCTTGCGGCTGCGCCGCGGCGCGCTCAGCCCCGCGGTGGGGTCGGAGTCGCGCACCCCCTCCCGGCGCAGGTGGCGGTAGAAGGAGCGCAGGCAGGCGGACTTGCGGTGGATCGTGGCGGGAGACGCGGGCCGGTGCTCGGCGTCGCCGGTGGCCAGCCTGGTGAGGAAGTCGCCCACGTCGCGGGTGTCGGCGTCGACCGCCGAGCGTCCGTGCTCGTCGAGGAAGCGGCCGAACTGGAGCAGGTCGCCACGATAGGCCTCGAGCGTGTTGCGCGACAGGCCGCGCTCGAACTCGAGGTAGGCCAGGAAGTCGAGCATCAGGTGCTCGTGCCTTCGTTCGGCCGCTGGTTTCTCGATCGTTGCCATGAACCACTCGGTTCGGCCGAGCGGACGGCATCCCTTGAGGCTGCAAGATGCGCGTCAGTCGCGGTAGGCCCTGAACCAGAGCAGCCCGATGATCGTCTTCGAGTCGCGGCACTCCTGGACCACCCGGTCCAGCTCGGCCAGCGGGACCTCCACGATCTCGATTCGCTCGTGCTCGGCGGCCTCGGCCGGGTCGTCGTAGAGATCGGTGGCGAGGTACACGTGGCACTCCTCGTCGGCGAAGCCGGGCGACGTGTAGAAGCTCGTCAGGTGCCGCCACGTGCGCGCGCCCTTGCCGACCTCCTCGGCCAGCTCGCGCTTCGCCGTGTCGAGCGGCTCCTCCCCCTCCTCGTCGAGCTTGCCCGCGGGGAGCTCGAGCAGGGCCGGCTCGTTCACCGGCTCGCGCGGCTGGCGGACGAGGAACAGCCTCTCGCCGTCGAACGCGACGACCGCCACCGCACCGGGATGCGCGACGATCTCGCGGTCGGCCTCCCCGCCGTCCTCGAAGCGGAAGCGGTCGACGCGGACGGTCGCGATCTTGCCCTCCCACACGACCCTGCCGCCGATCCGCTCGAAGCTCATCGCGCCGCCTGCTCCACGATCGCCAGCGTCACGTCCAGCATCTGCTCCAGCGCCTCGACCGTCACGGACTCGTCCGGCTCGTGGTTTCGCTCGGTGCCGTTCGCCACGTTGAGCACGGGCAGGCCGGCCGCGATCAGCGCGTTAGCGTCGCTGCCGCCGCCCGTGTTGATGTAGACCGGCTCGATCCCGCGCGCCCGCAGCGCCTCGGCCGCCACCTCCACCACCGGCGCGGTGCGCGCCAGCCGGTAGCCCTGGAAGTGGCGCTCGACCGTCGTCTCCACGTCGCAGTCGGCCTCGCTGGCCGCCTCGGTCGCGGCGTCGACCATCGAGCTCACCACCTCGCCGGCGCGGATGTCGTCGAGGCCGCGGGCCTCGAGCACCACCCGGCAGCGCTCGGCCACCACGTTGGCTGCGGTGCCGCCCTCGATCTGGCCGATGTTCGCGGTGGTGGCGTCGTCGAGGCGGCCGATCCGCATGGCCGCAAGCGCGTGCGCCGCCGCGGCGATGGCGTTGCGGCCGGTCTCCGGGCGGATGCCGGCGTGGGCGGCCTGGCCGCGGAAGTCGGCCTCGAGGCGGTAGTAGGTGGGCGAGGCGGTCACGAGCTCGCCGACGGGCGAGGCGTGGTCGAACACGTATCCGAACTCGGCCCGGAGGCGGCCGCGCTGGAACGCCTTGGCGCCGGCCAGCGCGAGCTCTTCGCAGGTCGTGAAGAGCAGCTCGACGCCGACGGGCGAGCCCTCGCCGCAAAGGCGCCGCGCGGCGCCGAGGATCGTGGCGACGGCCGCCTTGTTGTCGGCGCCGAGGATCGCCTCGTGGCGGTTGGTGAGCACGCCGTTCTCGCGGGTGACCTCGACGGGGCCGGCGAGGGGCACGGTGTCGAGGTGGGCGCAGAGCAGGACCGTGCGGGCGTCCTCCGGCCCGGCGATGCGGGCGAGCAGGTTGCCGGCCTCGGAACCGGTGTCCTGACCGCTGTCGTCCTCCTCGACCTCGAGGCCGAGCCCCTGGAGCTCCGCGCGCACGGCATCCGCCACGTCGCGCTCGCGCCGCGACGGGCTCTCGATCTCGCAGAGGCGAACGAAGTCGTCCAGCAGGCGCTCGCGCTCCCGGTGGTCGGCGACTCTCACGCAGCGAACGCTACCGGCGGCGCCCCTCGACGGGACTGTCCTGGATGGTGGGGGTATACGACCCCCTATGCAGGACAGTCCGCTCGGGCCGCCCTCGCTAGCTTCCCTTTTGATGCCGATCGAGCTCACCTGGCCGCAGGCGCTCGCCTGGCGCATGCAGCGCCACCACCTGGACGAGCGGGCGCCGCGCGATCAGATGCTCGACGTGGCGGCGCGCATCGGCGGCCTCCACGCCCAGGTGATGTCATCGGCCGAGCTGACCCTCTGGGCCCGGGTCGAGGGACTCGAGCGGGAGGCGGTCGCCGAGGCGCTCTGGCAGGAGCGCTCGCTCGTGAAGCTGTGGGCGATGAGGGGCACGCTCCATCTGCTCCCCGCAGCCGAGCTCGAGACCTGGCTGGCCGCGCTCGGCACCTACGAGCACTACCTGAAGCCCGTCTGGCTGCGCAGCTTCGAGATCACGCGCGAG
>JBOGXT010000316.1:0-1786 GCA_050694635.1 Thermoleophilaceae bacterium | reverse complement strand
CGGCGGACAGGCCCGCGGGCGGCGCGCACGCCACTTCGAGGGCATCTTCCGCCGCCTCGAGGACGCCGGGATCCGGCGGCGCGACCTCTACCTCGCGTGGGACTTCACCGTGGCCAGCCAGAACTCGCTCGCCGGGCGGATGCTCTCGATCCGCAACCGCGCCTTCGCGGCGCTCGGCGACCGCGACCTGGGCGACCTGCGCGTCGAGGGGGCCGCCCCGCCGTTCACGGTCACGAGCAGCCAGGATCTGGGCGAGGTGCATCGGGTGGACGGCAGCTTCACCGTCCCGTGCTTCCTCAACCGTCCCGGCTGCCCGCCCGGCTCGCGCTTCCGCCTCAACCGGAGGGGGCTGCCGATGCGCAGCCCAGGCAACGTCCAGCAGGAGCGCTTCATCTGCCTGGTTCCCGAGAACGGCACGAACGGCCGGCCGCTGATCTTCGGCCACGGGCTGCTGGGCGGCGCCGAGGCGGTGCTGTCGCTGTCGCCGCTGGTGTCGGCGGCCAACTTCGTCGCCTGCGCCACGGACTGGTCGGGCATGTCCGCGGAGGACATCCCGAACGCGCTCGCGATCTCGGAGGACATCTCGCGCTTCCGGACGCTGGCCGACCGCAACCAGCAGGGCTTCCTCAACTTCCTGTTCCTGGGGCGGCTGATGCTCCACCCGCAGGGCCTGCCGGCACGCCCCGAGTTCGCCGGCAAGATCGACGTGCGCCGCCTCTTCTACGCGGGCGCGAGCCAGGGCGGCATCCTCGGCGGGGCCCTCACCGCGGTCGCGCCCGACTTCGAGCGGGCGGCGCTGATCGTCCCGGCCATCAACTTCAGCCTGCTGCTCACGCGCTCCGTCCAGTTCGCGCCCTTCCAGGACGTTCTCTACGAGAGCTACCGCGGCGGGGTCGAGCGGGCCCTCCTCACCTCGATGATCCAGATCCTCTGGGACCGGGGCGAGGCGAACGGCTACGCCTGGCACATGACGCGCAACCCGTACCCGGACACCCCGCGCCACGCAGTGCTGCTGCACGAGGCCTTCGGCGACCACCAGGTGGCCAACGTCGCCACCGAGGTCGAGGCGCGCGTGATCGGCGCGCGGCTGCGCACGCCGGCGCTCGACCCGGGCCGCAGCCGCGACCGCAGGCCGTTCTACGGGATCCGGCGCATCCCGAGCCTGCCCTGGAGCGGCAACGCCCTTGTCGTGTACGACATCGGCCCGGAGCGCGGCGACCTCGGCACGCCGCCAGCACCGGTCGGGAACGTCCCGCCGACGATGGGCGTCGACCCGCACGCCATCACCGGCCGGGAGCCCGCGGCGGCGGCCCAGTTCTCCGAGTTCCTGAAGCTCGGCGGCGCCTTCGTCGACACCTGCGGCGGGCGGCCGTGCTACGCGGCCGGCTGGACCGGCTCCTGATGGGGCTGTTCCAGGAGTGGCTGTATGAGGAGGGCCGTCCGGCGGCTTGCGACGCCTGAGAGATCGGGAGGCCGGCCACGCGGCGGGCTATCCTCACTGTCACATGGAGACCGGCACGTTTCGAGTCAAGTCCGGACTCGCCGAGATGCTCAAGGGCGGCGTGATCATGGACGTGGTCACGGCCGAGCAGGCGAGGATCGCCGAGGACGCGGGCGCCGCGGCCGTGATGGCGCTCGAGCGCGTGCCCGCGGACATCCGGGCCGCCGGCGGCGTGGCGCGCATGGCGGAACCGACCAAGGTCGCGGAGATCCAGGAGGCGGTCACGATCCCGGTGATGGCCAAGTGCCGGATCGGCCACTTCGTCGAGGCGCAGATCCTGCAGGC
>JBOGXT010000315.1:0-2747 GCA_050694635.1 Thermoleophilaceae bacterium | reverse complement strand
GCTCGAGCCAGCGGCGGTCGGCGCCCTCGATCAGCGCGTAGGCAAGCGCGGCCGCGGCCACGACGGTGCCGGCGAGCGCGGCGACCCGGCGCGACGAGCGACCCGCACCTGCCGGCTCGCGCCACTCGGCGATCGCCCACGCGGCCAGCACCGCCACCATCACCGCAAGCGGGGCGGTGTGGAAGATGTCGGGCCGGACCAGGAGGTAATGCAGCATCCCGAGCGCGAAGACAGCGCCCGCCACCTGGGGCCAGCGTCCGGGGCGGAACCGGACCGCGAGCGCGAGCAGCGCGCCTGCCAACCCGAGCACGAGCGCAAGCGGCAGGTAGAAGACGAGCAGGTTCTCCGCCGAGTCGGACAGGAAGCCGCCCAGCGAGCCGGTGTTGAGCGGCCCGTCGTAGTCGAACGGGAAGGGCAGCGACTGGTAGTCGCCGAACTCCTCGATCGGGTAGCGGACGAGCAGCTCCCACGAGTCGGCCACGCCGGCCACGGCGACGATCGGGGCATAGAGCAGGAGCGCGGACGCGACCGCCATGGCCGTGAAGCCGCCCGCGTCGCGGGCGAAGCCCGTCCGGCGAGCCGCGTAGGCCAGCACGATCCCCAGGCCGAGGTAAGCGGCGAACTCGATTCGCCAGGCGGCCGCCACGCCGGTCAGCACCCCCGCCGTGAGCGGCCGGCGCTCGAACAGCAGCAGGGCCCCGAGCGCCAGCGCGAGCGTGAGCGGGAAGGGGTGCGGCCCGCTCGGGTAGGCCATAGCCAGCGCCGCGGCCAGCCAGGTCGCGAGCGCAAGCCGGGGAGGGGCGCCGCCGCGCCGGGCGAGCGTGTACGCGAGCACTGCCACGGCCGCGTCGCACAGCACCCGCACGATCCGCCAGGTCAGCAGCGACGGCCCGAAGATGTCCCACAGCACCGCCAGCAGGTAGGGCTGGCCGGGCGGGTAGAACCACCAGAAGTCCGAGTAAGGGACCCGGCCGTCCGCGATCCGGGCGGCGGCCGCGAGCATCAGACCCTCGTCGTTCGGCTGGATCCCGTCCAGGAGCGTGACGCCCGAGAGCAGCGCCGCGCCGGCGAAGAGAAGGAGAAACCTCACTTGGGCAGAGACGCCGTGCCCGCGTGGCGGCGCAGCACGTACACGGTGGCGCAGCCGAACCGGCGCGCCTCGGCCAGTAGCGGGCCGAGCGAGGCTTCCAGATCGCGCAATCCCGGACGGCAGTCCACGAACACGAAGCGGGCACCGCTGCCCCGCACGAGCTCCCGCGCGCGCTCCGGCGACAGACCGGTCTCGAACAGCGCGCGCGTCTCGCCCACGCGCTCCTCCCAGTCGGGCGTCCACGACAGCGCCCCGACATACACCTCGCGCCCGGTCTTGTAGGGCAGCATGTGCCCGGCGTAGGCCGGCGCGAGCACCCCGCCCGGCCGCGGATCGGCCTCGAGCACGTCGAGCGCCCTCTGCTCGTCGTCGAACACGAAGTACGGGTCGCCGGCCGCGCGCACGCTGTTCACCGCCACCTCGGCCTTGTGGACCGTGCCCGGCACGATCATCAGCGCCAGCGCCCCGGCCACGAGCAGCGGCCGGGGCCGCGGCCAGAGGCTCACCACGCCCTGCACGGCCAGGATCGAGAGCGGAATCGCAAGCCCCTGGAACGCGTGGTAGGGGAACGTGCCGGTCGGCTGGAGGTAGACGGCCAGCGCGGCGAACGGCCAGACTCGCACGGCCACGGACTGCCAGTCGGGCGCCGGGGTCCGGTAGGCGAGCGCGGCCGGGATGGCCAGCGGTGCGAGGCTCAGCGCGATGGCCCACCAGGGCCAGCTCCACGTGGCCTGGCTGCCGGCCGCATTGGACTCAGAGGCCAGCTCCCAGGCCGGGTCGAACACGGATAGCGCGAGGTAGTAGGCGGCCGGCAGCGCCACCGCCGCCGGCACCGCGAGCATCCCGAGCGCGGGCCGCTCGCCGGAGCGCCACCAGCGCAGCCCCTCGACCGCAAGCACGATCAGCAGCAGCGTGCCGCCCTGCCAGGGCTGGAGCCAGCAGACGAGCAGCGCACCCGCGGCCGACAGCGCGAGCGTGCGCGGCCGGCGCGAGGAGCGCCAGCGCTCCACCCCGAGCAGCACCAGCGGCATCAGGAAGACCGCGACGCCGGTCATCAGGTAGCCCCACAGGTACTGCCCGGTCCACATCTCGCCCGAGATGAAGTCGAACGTGTACTGGCGCGGGTTCCCGCCCCAGTCGCTCCAGGCCACGAGCGCCGACGCCGGCATGACCGCGAACAGCACGAGCAGGAGGGCGGCGTGGCGGCGCCCGCCGGGCGGAAGCAGGCGGCGAACGTAGAGGAGCGCGCCGGCGAACGCCAAGACCAGCGTGACCGGCTTCCACAGCAGGTACGAGAGCGGCACCGAGATGCCCGTCAGCGCGTGCACCAGTCCGGACAGCAGGAAGCCCGGATGGAGGAACGTGTGGTCGTCCGGCTGGAAGTCGTAGCGGTTGCCGATCAGTCCGTGCTCCGACGCCTCGCGGATCCAGGTGAAGTACTGGAGCTGGTCGGAGGCGAGCACTCCGTCCGCGCCGGTGATCGCGCGGCCCTTGGCGATCAGCGCGGCGAGCACCGCCAGCGAGAGGCCTGCCAGAGCCACCAGCGCGGCCAGCTCCACGCGGTCGAGCCCGAGCCGCGCCGCGAGCGAGTCGAGCCCACGCGGGCGCTGGCCCTCGGCGGAGGCGGCGGTGGTGGTCACGGCGGGCACGGTAGCCG
>JBOGXT010000314.1:0-1899 GCA_050694635.1 Thermoleophilaceae bacterium | reverse complement strand
ACGTCGTCCTCCTCGGGATCGGCTCTGACGGTCACACCGCTTCTCTCTTCCCAGGCCGCGAGGAGGAACTGGCCGACCCGGGGCCGCTCGTCTGGGTGCCCGAGCCCGGACTTCCACCGCCTCATCCCCGCATCAGTTTCTCGCTCGAGTACATAAATGCGCAGCCGCTCGTTGCCATTCTGGTTTCGGGAGAAGGCAAGCGCGAGATCCTGGCCCGGGTGCTGGCCGGCGACGAGACTCTCCCCGCGGCCCGCGTTCGGGCCGCCGAGACGGCCGTCCTCGCGGACGAGGCCGCCGCTCCCCGGTAACCGTGTTACTCGGCCAAGGCGCGCTGGAGCCGCTCTCCGACGGCGAGCACGAGGGCGTCGGCCCCGGGGCGGGCGACGAT
Source organism: Thermoleophilaceae bacterium (assembly GCA_050694635.1). Classification (GTDB taxonomy): domain Bacteria; phylum Actinomycetota; class Thermoleophilia; order Solirubrobacterales; family Thermoleophilaceae; genus JACVRW01. The sequence continues at coordinate 1,511 of JBOGXT010000314.1, read as the reverse complement.
CTGAACGGAGGCGGGTAGTCCGTCCTCCGCCGGCCCGCAAGGAAGGGCCAGCGCCGGCCAGCCCGTTGAGCTGAAAGGGCGGGTGAGCAGGATCATCCGCTCCCGGAGCGCCAGGTCGCCGATTCCCACCGGCGGCGCGACAATTGGCATGGTCGGTGTGAGCAGGACGTCGAAGCCGGATAGAGTCTCCAGAGCCAGCTCCCGATAGCCCTCGCGCTCGGCCCGCGAGCGGGCGACGGCCTCCTCCGAGACCGCGAACGCCGCCTCGAGCTTCCGGCGGACGTTTTCTCCATAGAGGTGGGAGTGGGCGGCGAAGAGCTCGCGGTGGACGTCGGCCGCCTCTGCCTGGAAGGCGGGGTTCATGTCCCCGGGCAGAGGAAAGTCGATGCGCTCCACGCCGGGCAGGAGCGCGGCCGCCTCCTCGATGCGGGCGCCGACGAGCGGGTCGGCGTACTCGACCCAGGCCACGGCGGCGCGGGCATCGCCGGACGCATTGTCGGCCGACACCCCGAACGGCCTCATCAGGTCGCTGCATTCGGAGACAGTTCGCGCCATCGGCCCGACCGTGTCGAAGCTGGGCGCAAGCGGGAACACCCCGTCCGAAGGCACGAGCCCCCAGCTCGGATTGAACCCGACCACCCCGCAGCACGCCGCCGGGAGCCGGATCGAGCCCGCGCTGTCCGTCCCGAGCGCGACGTCGCAGAGCCCGGCCGCGAGCGCCGCCGCCGAGCCGCCGCTCGTCCCGCCGGGGATGCGCCCCGGGTCGAGTGGGTTCACGACGTCGCCGAAGTGCTCGTTCTCCGACGTGATCCCGTAGGCGAACTCGTGCAGGTTCGTCTTGCCGACGACGGCGTAGCCGGCTTCCTCGAGCCACGCCACCGCCGTCGCCGTCCGCTCCGGGACGTGGTCGCGGAAGATGGCCGACCCGTACGTCGTCACGAGGGCGGCCGTGTCGAAGAGATCCTTGACCCCGAGCCGGGCCCCCTCGCCAGGCTCTTCCGGGACGGCCAGAAAGGCGTTAAGCGAGCGCGTTGTAGATCACCGCGACGACGATCGACCCGGCGAAGAGGACGAGCGAGAGCACCAGCAGCACGAAGCCGAGGCGCATGTTCCGGCGCGTGAGCTCGGGCTCCACTATCCGAGCACGACGGGGTCGACCGCCATGGCGACGAAGAGCAGGGCGAGGTAGGCGAGCGAGTAGCTGAAGAGCCTCCGCGCCCGCGGCGGCGTCGTCTCGCGCGCCAGCGCCAGCGCCAGCCAGAGGAAGGCGAGTCCGAGCGCGACGGCCGCGCCCAGATAGACAGCGCCCAGCGTCCGCCAGACGACCGGCAGGAGCGTGATCGCCACGAGCACGAGCGAGTAGCGGACGATCGAGCGCGCGGTTTCCCGCTCGCCGCGGACGACGGGCAGCATGGGCACGCCCGCCTCCGCGTAGTCCCGCTTGATGAGGAGAGCGAGGGCCCAGAAGTGCGGCGGCGTCCAGAAGAAGACGACGAGGAAGAGGAAGAGCG
>JBOGXT010000313.1:0-18573 GCA_050694635.1 Thermoleophilaceae bacterium | reverse complement strand
GCCGGTCACCGGGTCCGGCGCCGTCGCGCCGGCCCGGGCGGGCTGACCCGGCGCGAGCTCGAGGTCCTGCTGCTGCTCGCCCGGGGACTCTCGAACAAGGACATCGCATCCCGCCTCGTCATCACTCCCAAGACGGTCGGCAACCACGTCGAGCACATCTATATGAAGATCGACTGCTCTACGCGCGCCGAGGCCAGCCTGTTCGTGATGCGGCACGGCCTCCTTCCCGAGCTCGACAGTACGCTCGAAGATGAGGCGAACGCCTCATGATCGGCGCCCTGCATCAGCGTAACGTTGCCGAGCATGAGCACCACCCTCCATCCATCTCCAGGGCAGACCGATGCACTCGTGGAGCGGATCTTCGCGGCCTCGATCGGGGCGCTCGAGATCGCATCGATCCACATCGGTGACCGGCTGGGCTTCTACCGCTCGCTCCACGAGCAGGGTCCCGCCACGCCGGCGGAGCTCGCCGGCGCCACCGGCACGGCCGAGCGCTATGCGCGCGAGTGGCTCGAGCAGCAGGCGGTGGCGGGCTTCCTGAGCGTCGCCGACCCGGACGCGGTGCCCGACCAGCGCCGCTACGGCCTCCCCGCGGCCCACCGACCGGTCTTCATCGACGAGGAAGACCTCAACTACCTCCCGCCGCTCGCGCGGCTGGCGGTGGGCGTGGTCCTGCCCATGGACGCGCTGCTCGCGGCGTACCGCAGCGGCGGCGGGGTTCCCTACGAGGACTACGGCGCGGACGTCCGGGAGGGGATCGCCGAGCTGAACCGGCCGCAGTTCGTCAACCTGCTCGCCGACTGGCTTCGCGCGACCCCCGCGGTCGACGCACGCCTGCGCTCCCAGCCGCCCGCGCGCGTCGGCGATCTGGCCTGCGGGTCCGCGTGGTCGAGCATCGCGATCGCGCGCGCCTACCCCGAGGCGATCGTCGACGCGGTCGACGTCGACGCCGAGTCGATCGAGGACGCCCGTGCCAACGTCGCGGCCGCCGGGCTGAGCGACCGCGTGCAGCCGATCGTCCACGACGCAAGCGATCCGCAGCTTCCCGGTCGGTACGACCTGATCACGATCTTCGAGGCGCTGCACGACATGAACCATCCCGTCGAGGCGCTGCGGGCCGCTCGCGCCAGCCTCGCCGAGGGCGGCAGCGTGCTGATCGCCGACGAGCGTGTCGCGGATCGCTTCACGGCGCCGGGCGACGAGATCGAGCGCTTCAACTACGGCTGGAGCGTGCTGCACTGCCTGGCGGTCGGCATGCTCGACGACGACTCTGCGGGCACCGGCACCGCCATCCGCGCAGACACCGTCCGCGCGTACGCCGGCGCCGCCGGCTTCAGCCAGGTGGAAGTGCTTCCGATCGAGCACGACTTCTGGCGCTTCTACTGCCTCGAGCCCTGAGGAGACCCACGTGCCGCCCACAGCGACAGCCGCACCCGCGACGCACGTCCGCCCGGCCACCCGCGACGACGCGGCGCAACTCGCCGCCATGCTGGCCATGGCCTTCGAGACCTGCCCGGCGTGGGGCTCGTTCCTCCTGCTCACCGACCTGTACCTGCCCCGGACGGGACTGCCTCACCACCAAGGACATGACCGGCGCCGCGCTGTGGGACCCGCCGAACGAGTGGAAGCTCGGCGTGCGCGACAACCTGCGGATGCTCCCGGTGATGGCCGCTGTCTTTCGCCGAGACCCTGATCGTCCCCGGGCTCGAGCGCTGCGACCGCGAGCGACGCCCCGCCTACCTCGAGACGGGCCGGCCCCGAAGCCGCGGCTTCTATGCCGAGCACGGCTTCGAGGTCACGGAGGAGTTCAATCTACCCGGCGACGGCCCGCCCCTCTGGCGGATGTGGCGCGACCCGAGAGAACAGGAGTAGCGAATGGCCCACAACAACCGCGTGATCGTCGGCTGCACCCACGGCGAGGAGAACCCCGACGGGGTCGTCGTCTCCTACCTCACCGCAGGTGCGGCGCTCGACCAGGGCAAGGAGGTGGTCATGTGGCTCTCCAGCGAGGGCGTCCGCCTGGCGCTGCGCGGCTACGTCGACCCGATCCGCGAGCACCAGGAGCCCCCGGTCAAGCGGGTCCATGACCAGTTCATCGAGAAGGGCGGCCGCTTCTACGTCTGCCCGATCTGCTTCAACGACCGCGAGCTCGACGAGAGCGAGCTCGTCGACAACGCCGAGCTCAAGGGTGCCACCCCGCTGATGGAGTTCGCGGGCGAGGGAGCGATGACCTTTACGTACTGACGCATAGGGTGCGGCCATGACGAACCTCCACGAGCCGCACTTCGAGATCGAAGGGAACCAACGCGGCTTCCGCTACCGCCGTGCGCGGCTCGGCTACCAGGCGGGATGCGAGCGCCTCGGCGTGAGCCCGTGGGAGCTGCCGCCCGGCGAGGCCACGCCCTACGGCTACCACTACGGAAACGAGGAGCTGCTGATCGTCCTCGCCGGAAGCCCCAGCATGCGGACGCCCGACGGTTGGCGAGGGCTGCGCGAGGGCGACCTCGTCTCGTTCCCGGTGGGAGATTGGGGAGCGCACCAGTTCCTCAACCAAACCCATGCCCCGATCCGACTGCTCATGTTCAGCGAGATGGGTGGTCCCGAGGTGACCGTCTACCCCGATTCAAAGAAGATCGGCGTCTTCGAGACGACGATGGCGCCCGAGCGGGGAGGGTTCGCGGGCACCTTCCGCATCGAGGACGCGGTCGACTGCTACGAGGGAGAGCGACCGCCCGACGTCGGCACCAGTTAGTCGGTGACTCATCCACCCGCGACCGGATACCAGGGCCGCATCGGCCGCTACGGGCCGGAGCTCGCGGCCGCCTTCCTCGCGGCGGCCGCCGTCCGGGAGGGCCAGCGCGCGCTCGACGTCGGCTGTGGCAGCGGTGCCCTCACGGAGCCGCTTGCCCGGCTCGTCGGTGCGGAGAATGTAGTGGCCGTCGACCCGGATGCGAGCGCCGTGGCGACGTGCCGCGGGCGGCTACCGCAGGTCGAGGTTCGAGTCGCAGCGGCCGAGGAGCTGCCGTTCCTCGACGGTCAGTTCGACGTCGTATTGGCGCAGCTCGTGATGAGCCTCCTGAGCGACGCGGATGCCGGCGTCAGCGAGATGCGCCGCGTCGCCCGACCGGGGGCCGTGGTGGCCACCTGCGTCTGGGACTTCGGCGCTGGGATGACGGTCCTGAGGACGTTCTGGGACGCGGCCACACCATTGGATGCCGGTGCCGTGCGCCACGACCAGGCGCGGACGCGCCCGTTCGCGAGCGAGGCCGAGCTACGCGCGCTCTGGGACCGCGCCGGGCTTCGGGAGATCGTGACGGGCGAGCTGAACGCCGGGGCCGACTACTCCAGCTTCGAGGACCTGTGGGAGCCGCTGGTCGCCCCGGACGGATCGCCCGGCGCCTACTACGCCACGCTCGAGCCGAGGCAGCGCGCGGCGCTCCGGCAGGAGACATGGCGGCGGCTCGGATCGCCGACCGGCCCCTTTCGCCTCACGGCGCGCGCCTGGTACGTGCGCGGGCGGGCCTAGCTCGTGGCGGCGGAGGGTCCGGGCGCGCGCAAGGCGGCGATGTGGGCACCCAACGAATGCATGCTGATCTTGGGGACGGGACGATGACCTTCGACGCCCACAGGGCGGCCTTCCTTTCGATGGACTTCCAGAACTACGGGATACACCCGGACGGGTACTGGGCGAGCCACGGAGAGCCGGACTGGCCCGCGCTGGCCCGTCCCGCGCTCGACAACACCGCCCGGGTGCTGGGCGCGGCACGCGACAGGGGGCTGTCAGTCATCCACGTCGGAGTGGCCTGGCGCGAGGGAGCTCCAGAGGCCAACCTGGCCGCTCGGCTGTTCGCGCGCGCCCCGGACCGCTCGATCGAGGGGACCTGGGGAGCCGAGTTCTGCGACCCCGTAAAGCCAATTCCCGGCGAAATCGTCGTCTACAAGCGAGGGGTGAGCGCGCTGGCCGGAACCGAGCTCGACCGCCTCTTCCGCATCCGCGACGTGAACACCCTGGTTCTGGCCGGCGTGGCCACCCAGTTCGTCGTCGAGGGAACCGCGCGCGACGCCGTCGACCGCGGGTACCACGTGCTCGTGCTCGAGGACTGCTGCGCGAGCCGCAGACGGGACGTCCACGACTTCTCCGTCGACGTGATCATGCGCGAGCTCTGTGAGGTGACGAGCTCGGAGCGGTTCATCGCGATGCTCGTCAGAGGCGACCGTACGCGCTGAGCGCGACGAGGGGGCGGTAGGCGAGCGCACGCCTCGAATTGACAATCCGGCTGCGTAAGCTTAGACTTACCGTTCGTGCAGACTTACCGAGTTGATGGATGGACCGCGCTCGGCGACCCCACGAGACGCGCGATCTTCGAGCGCCTCGCGGATCGTCCGCGAGCGGTTGGCGAGCTCGCCGGCGAGCTGCCGGTGAGCCGGCCCGCCGTCTCGCAGCATCTCAAGGTGCTCAAGGAGGCGCGTCTGGTCGTCGACCGGCGCGCGGGCACCCGCCGCATTTATCAGCTCGACCCCGCCGGGCTCGGCGCTCTTCGCGCCGACCTCGAGCAGTTCTGGAGCAAAGCCCTCGCGGCCTACAAGGCGGCCGTCGAGGAACAAACCGAGGAGGTCTTATGAGCACGCAGGCAGCGGAGACATCCGTTCAGACGTCGATCGTCGTCGAGGGACCGATCGAGCGTGCGTTCTCCGTGTTCACCGAGGGCATCGGGAGCTGGTTCCCGTCCGAGTACAACCTCATGAACGAGGAGATCGCCGAGCGGGTGTTCGAGACGCGCGAGGGCGGCCGCATCTATGACCGTGGCGTGAACGGCGGCGAATGCCATTGGGCCCGTGTACTCGCCTACGAGCCGCCGACCCGGGTGGTGATCAGCTGGGACATCGACCCGCGGTGGCAGATCGAGACGAACCCCGAGAAGACGAGCGAGGTCGAGGTGCAGTTCGTCCCCGAGGAGACAGGCCGCACGCGCGTCGAGCTCGAGCACCGCAACCTCGACCGCCACGGCGAGGGCTGGGAGCAGACCCGCGACTCGGTCGGCGGCGAGGGCGGCTGGCCGGGCTGCCTGCGGAGGTTCGCGGAGCGACTTGCAGCCTGAGCGAGGCCTCCCCGAGGCCGCGGATCACAACCTAGGGCACCGGCGCCGAGGCCGGCCGCCCCCGAGCCAGCTCGCGCTGCTCGGGAAGATCGACGGCGACCCAGATCCCGGAGGCGGCCGTGAGGGCGGCCACGACCGCGATGGCACCGCCGTAGCCGATCGCGTCGGCGGCGAGGCCGGCGAGCAGGCCGCCGGCCACGTATCCCATGTCGCGCCAGAAGCGGTAGACGCCGACCGTCGGGGCACGGGCGACGGGGGAAACCGCGTCCGAGATGGCGGCGATCAAGGTCGGATAGACGAGCGCCGTCCCGACGCCCAGCGCCACCGCGGCCGCCGCGGCAAGTCCGACGGCGCCGTCCGAGGCCGCGAGCAGGCCGAGCGCCAGCGCCTGGATCAGCATGCCGGCGACGATCAAGGGCTTGCGGCCGAGGCGATCCGACCATTGGCCGGCGAGTATCTGCCCCGCTCCCCAGACGGCGGGGTAGAGCCCCGCGACGAGACCGACCTCGGAGGCCGACGCGCCGTTCGCGGCGAGGAACAGCGGGACGAGGCCCCAGGCGAGGGCGTCGTTGAGGTTGTTGACCAGCCCCGCCTGCGAGCAGGAGCGGAGCGCAGGCCGCCGGTAGGAGGCGTCGCGGAACGCCTGGCGCAGGGGCGGAGCCGCTTCATCCCTGTCGTGGTCGCCCTGACGCTGCTCGAGCTGGACGTGTCCGGCGGTGTCACGGACGAAGAGGACGGTCAGCACCACGGCGAGGAGCGCAATCCCTGCCCCGCCGGCCACGAGGACATCGCGTGGGGCGATCTCGGAGGCGACCCAGCCGCTCAGCGCCGCGGCGACGGCCACCCCTCCGTAGCCGGCGGCTTCGTTGAGTCCCAAGGCGAGCCCGCGCCGCTTCGGCCCCACCAGGTCGATCTTCATCACGACCGTCATCGACCAGGCGAGTCCCTGATTGACGCCGAGGAAGAGGTTGGCCGCGACGATCCAGGCCCAGCTGGGGGCGACGGCGATCAGCAGCGGCACCGGAAGGGCGAGCGCCCAGCCAAGTATGAGCAGCCGCCGGCGGCCGAAGCGCTCGGCGCCGGCGCCGGCCGCGAGGTTGGTGAAGGACTTGGCGAGCCCGAAGGCGACGATGAACGAGAGGACCGCCGCGCTCGACCCCAACCCGAAGTCGTCCTCGCCGATCAGCGGGAGGGTCGAGCGCTCGAGCCCGACCATGGCTCCCACGAAGGCGTTGACGGCGACCAGCAGCGAGAACTGGGCGAGGTTCTCGCGCAGCCCGAGCCGGACCTGCGTCACGTCAGTCCTGTTCGACGAGCGGGCGGCCGCTGCGGTTCGCCGCAAGGATCTCTGCCTGCTGCGGGGGCGCCGGGGGGATGTCCCGTACCAGCGCCTCGACGAACTGCTGCTCGGAGTCGAATTGGAGTGCCTTGTTGTAACGTCGCTCGAAGCCGATGGTCGAGACCGGCTTGGCGGACAGCCCTCGCCCGCACACCGAGCCCGAGTAGTGCGCCGGGTAGAGGAGCAGGTGATCGGGCAGCTGGAGGAGTCTCTCTGTCAAAGAGCGGTAGAGCCGGCCGGCCATTGCCTCCGCGCTCTGCTCCCCGTCGGCATGCAGGTCGGGACGGCCGGCGTCGCCGACGAGCAGGGCATCGCCGCCCAGGACCATCCAGGGCTCGTCGCCGCGGGTCAGGTCCGTGACGAGGTAGGCGTGATGGGCGGCGGCGTGGCCGGGTGTGGCGACGGCCTCGACGATCGTGTTGCCGAGCTCGACGACGTCGCCGTCGGCCAGCGCGACGTGCTCGAGGTCGACCCCGGCGTCGGCGGGGAGGTAGGCGGTCGCGCCGGTTCGTTCGACGAGCGCCGGCAGGCCTGAGACGTGGTCGGCCTGAACGTGGGTCTCGAAGACGGCGACGATCGGGATTCCCTGCGCCTCGGCCAGCCCGACGTAGTCGTCCACGAGATCGACGTGAGGATCGACGACGGCGAACCTGCTCTTCGTCTTGCAGCCGAGCAGGTAGGAGGCACAGGCCGTCTCGTCGTTGAGGAGTTGTCGGAAGAACATGGCTTGACAAGCTATCAATTGATCTATTGAATAGCAACGGATGTCCCGCCACGCGAAGGACGCTCTCTTCGAGGCGATCGCCCTGATGGGCAAGGCGTTCGCCAGCCCGCGCCGGCTCGAGCTGCTCGACCTGCTGGCGCAGGCACCGCGAACGGTCGACGAGCTCGCGCGAGCCAGCGAGCAGTCGCGAGCGAACACCTCCCAGCACCTCCAGGCGCTGCACGCCGCCGGCATGGTCACGCGCGCGCGCGAGGGCACAAGCGTGCGCTACGAGCTCGCCGGCGACGAGACGCTGCAGCTCTGGCTGGCGCTGCGCGACGTCTCGGCCGCCCGACTGGCGGAGGTCGAGCGTGCCGCGGCGGACTACCTGGGCGAGGAGGTGGAGCAGATAGGCCGCGCTGAGTTGCTCGCCCGGCTCGCCGCCGGCGACGTCGTGCTCGTCGATGTCCGGCCCGCCGAGGAGTACGCGGCGGGCCACATCGAGGGGGCGCGCTCGATCCCGGTCGACGAGCTCGAACAGCGCCTCGCCGAGCTCTCCGACGACGCGGAGATCGTCGCCTACTGCCGCGGCCCCTTCTGCGCGTACGCCCACGAGGCGGTCCGGCGGATCCGCGGCTCGGGCCGAGCCGCGCGGCGCCTGGAGGACGGCTGGCCGGAATGGAAACTGTCGAAGGAGGAGAGAGTCGCATGAGCATCACGACACGCCAGCTCGACACGACCGAGCTGGAGGAGCGCGTCAAGCGCATGTACCAGGAGGTCGCGCTCGAGCCCGAGCACGAGTTCCACTTCGAGACCGGGCGCGCTCTCGCCGAGCGGCTCGGCTACCCGACCGACGACCTCGACCGGATTCCGCCCGGCGCGATCGAGTCGTTCGCGGGGGTCGGCTACTTCCTCGACCTCGCCGCCATCTCACCCGGGGAGGCGGTGCTGGATCTCGGCAGCGGCTCGGGCACCGACAGCTTCGCGGCCGCGCTCAAGACGGGCCCGGACGGACAGGTCGTCGGAGTGGACATGACCGAGGCGCAGCTCGCCAAGGGACGGCGCCTGGCCGAGGAGAGCGGCTTCGCACAGATCGAATTCCGCGCCGGCTACATCGAGCAGCCGCCCGTCGACGAGGGTGCCTTCGACTGCGTCATCTCCAACGGCGTGATCAACCTCTCGCCGGACAAGCCGGCGGTGTTCGCGGCCGCCGCGCGCGCTCTGCGTCCGGGCGGACGCCTGGCGCTCGCCGACATCGTCAGCGAGAGGCAGCTCCCCGGGGGGGTCACCTGCGACGCCTCGCTGTGGGCCGCCTGCATCGGCGGAGCGATGCAGCGCGACGGCTATCGCCAAGCGATCGAGGCCGCGAGCTTCGAGGTCGAGGCCTGGCGCGAGAACGACGCGTACCGCTTCGTCTCCGAGCGGGCCGCCAACGCGACCCAGAAGTACGGCGTCACGAGCATCTCGCTGCTCGCGCGGCGGCGCTGAAAGCGAGGCCCACGAGGTCGAACGGGTGTCGTGAGCGTGAGCGTGGCCGACCCGCAGCAGGCGATCGCGGCGCTGGCCGAGTGGAAGGCCGATCAGGGGCGGGTCTGGGGCGCCGCCAGCTGGCAAGACATCGCCGAGGGGACGCTGTATCCCGTTCATGACCAGCTCGTTGCTCGACTTGCGCCCCAGCCCGGCGAGCGCTGGCTTGACCTCGCCACCGGGACCGGCGCAGTCGCGCTGCGGGCGGCACGGGCGGGGGCCGAGGTGACCGGCCTCGACCTCGCGCCCGGGCTGATCGAGACCGCGAAGCGCCTGGCGGCGGCCCAGGGCCTTCCGGTGCGCTTCGACGTCGGCGACGTCGAGTCCCTCCCCTACGCCGACGCTTCCTTCAACGTCGTCTCCTCTGCCCACGGCGTGGTCTTCGCGGTCGACCACGCGGCGGTGGCGGCGGAGCTCGCCCGCGTCTGCCGTCCCGGCGGGCGGCTCGGCCTTACCTACTGGCTCCCCAACCCGGAGCTCCAGCGCCTGATGGAGCGAGTCGGCTACACGCGACCCGAGGGTGCCGGGCGCCCCTCCGATTGGGCGCGGCGCGAGTACGCCGCCGGCCTGCTGGGGGCCCATTTCGAACTTGATTTCGCGGAGGCGCTCTGCCCCTGGACCGGAGAGTCCGGCGAGGCGCTCTGGCAGCTCTTTCTCCGCGCCGACGGGCCGGCCAAGGCCGGCGTCGCCGCGCTTCCAGACGACGAGCGCGAAGCGCTCCGGCGCGACTGGGTCGAATACTTCGAGCGCCACCGCACCGAGGCCGGCATCAGCGCCCCGCGGCCGTATCTGATCATCCACGGCCGGCGCGTCGACTGACCGGCGCCGAGGCGGCCGTTAGCCGCGCTGCGCCCGCAGGAGGCGCGGCGCCGCCAGCAGCGTCCGCACGACGCCAAGGCCGCGCAGCAGATCGACCGAATCGGTGGCGCTCCAGTCCTCGACGATCCGCCCGTCGCGCAGGCGGCTGATCGTGATGCCGGTCAGCTCCACCTCGCGGCCGCGGTTCGTGCCGCGCATCACCCAGCGGCTCGCGACGCGGTCGGCCTCGGCCACCTGGTCGACGACCTCGATCCGGAGATCGTCGAAGAGCGCCTGGTAGAGAGCGGTGGAGCGGCGAACGCCGTCGAGTCCCCGGAACTCGAGCCGGTTGACGTGGTCGACGAAGTCCTCGGCGTAGCACTCCGGCGCGAGCCCGAAGTCCGCCCGCGAGCAGACCCGCTCGAGCGCCGTGCGTGCAACTTCTCGATTGCTCTGTTGCACAAACATTCACGGTCGTATAAAACTACACCGACGTATGAAACGCAACCGAAGGACCCAGGCCGAGCGGCGCGAGGAGACTCGCGAGCAGGTCCTCGCCGCGGCCGCGCGCGCGTTCGCGCGCAACGGCTTCCACGTGACCAGCCTGGAGGCGGTGGCCGAGGAGGCCGGCTTCAGCCGCGGCGCCGTCTACTACAACTTCGCCGACAAGGAGGAGCTCTTCCTGGAGCTGCTGGACCGTCGCTGCGCCGAGCGCGCCCAGGACCTGCGCGAGGTCTTCGCCGACACCGACGACGACGTCGCGGCCACGAGCCGCCAGGCACAGCTGGCCGCCCAGCAGGCGCTGGACGCGATGACTGGCGACGTGGAGTGGCGCGCCCTCTACATGGAGTTCCTCGCCCACGCCGCACGCAACCCGGCCTTCCGGCGCGCGTTCGCCCGGCGCACCGACCAGATGCGCAGCGCGCTCGAGGAGGTCGTCGTCGAACGGGCCCAGCCCTTCGCCGACGCGCTCGGGATGGAGCCCGAGCAGCTCGCGGTCGTGATCGACGCGCTCGGCACGGGCCTGTGGGCCCACCACATGCTGCACGGCGCCCGCGCCGTCCCGCCCGACCTGTTCTCCAAGGCGCTCGCCCTGCTCGTCGAAGGGATCGCCGCCCGCGCCGCCACGCCCGTCTCAGGAGGCACGCCGTGACCGGCGCGACCGACATCAGGCGCCCATTCTTCGCCCGCATGTATCCGAAGGCCGCCGCTCGCGCCGATCGCCGCGGCGCCACCGACCACCGCCGCCGCCTGCTCGACGGCCTGAGCGGGCGGGTGGTGGAGCTCGGCGCCGGCAACGGCCTCAACTTCGCCCACTACCCCACCACCGTCACCGAAGTCGTCGCGATCGAGCCAGAGCCCAACCTGCGAGCCGCCGCCGAAGCGGCCGCGCAGCGCGCCGCCATCACGGTCACAGTGAGGGCCGGCACGGCCGACCACCTGCCGCTGGAAGACGGTGAGGTGGACGCCGCCTTGGCCAGCCTCGTGCTCTGCAGCGTTCCCGACCAGGCCAGCGCGCTCGCCGAGCTGCACCGCGTGCTGCGCCCCGGCGGCGAGCTTCGCTTCTACGAGCACGTCATCGCCCGCTGCCAGCCGAAGCGGACGATCCTGCAGCTCGCCGACCGCAGCGGCCTGTGGCCCGCGATCGCCGGCGGCTGCCACCCCGCCCGCGACACCGGCGCCGCGATCGAGGCCGCCGGCTTCACGATCGAACGCTCCGAGCGGTTCGGCTTCAGCGCCAGCGCCGTCGAGCCGAGCGTGCCCCACATCCTCGGGGTCGCGCGGCGACCCTGACCGCCGCTAGCGCTCGACCGGCAGCCCGGCCGCGCGCCAGGCCTGAAACCCGCCGATGACGTCGGCGGCATCCAGGCCGAAGCGCCGCAGCGTGGCTGCTGCCAGGCTCGACTGGCAGCCCTCGTCGCACAGGACGATCACGATCCGGTCGCGCCGCGCGAGCTCGCGATTCCGGTGCGGACAGGCTGGATCAAGCCTCCACTCAAGGACGTTGCGCGCGATGCGTATCGCGCAGGCGATCTCGCCGTCCCGCAGCCGCTGCTCCTCGGAACGGATGTCAACCAGCGCGGCACCGCCGCGGGCCGCCTCGTGAGCCGCTTCCGGGGAAAGCCGCCGGAGCCCTTTCCGTGCATCTTCGAGCAGCTGCGCCACGGTGATGGCGGCGAGTCCCTCCATTCTCTCGATTCTCTCCCAGCGCCTGCCCTCGCGGGGATTCTTTTCGGACCCGTCTGACCCTCAGCCGCTGCTCCGCTCGCCGACGTAGACGAAGCCGGTGCCATTGATCGCGCCCTCCTCGATCAACCTCAGCTCCTCCTGCTCCAGCGCCTCCCCCAGCTCGCCGTGCAGGTAAGGGGTCCAGGCAAAGAAGGGCGTAGATATACAACGCTCACCCAGGGCGGCCATTTGATGGCGGCGAGGCTTCGACCGTATCGGCGGCCACGTCGTGCGCTTGGGGAACGGCTAGAACTGAGGGTCCCGGACGCAAAGCTCAGGAACGTCGTGTTCGTGGTGGCCGACGGTCAACCGCGTGCGACCGGGTTCTTAATGTCGATCCCGGAGCCGATACCGGAAGGCGAGGTCGTGTTTCCGTACATCGTGACGGCGCGTCACGTTGTCGAAGACACGGCGAGCCGTGAGTTCTTCGTGCGCGTCAACGTCGAGGACAGGTACGACGAAATCCCCACGACGATGGAGGACTGGTTCATTCACGACCCTGAGGACGTGGCGGTGATCCGCTTCGCGGGCGGGCCGTCCTCGCCGAAGTACCAGTTCTACGCCGAATCTACTGAGTCGTTCATCCAGCCCGACTAGGGGAAGTGCTGGCGGAGCGCAACGCAACTCGCAACGAAAGCCTGCTCCATCATCCGCGGGACCGGGTTCTTGTAGTCGAAGCTGGCACTCGACCTCACCGGTCGAGGCAGTGCTGCGCCAAGTCGAGCGGCGCATCGGCAACCGCGTCGGGTCCTTCACCAACCGCTCGCGGATGAACAAGCTGCTGGACCTGATCGCGCTCGAGCTGCGCGGCCAAGCGGACGACCGCCGCTGGGCCGATCGACTCCGCGAGCGCCTCTACCTCGCTGGTGGTCGACCGACCAGCCACCAGCGCGCCGCCGACGATCCGCGCGGCACCTGGTCGCTGCTCGCCTGAAGCGCGGCGAAACGGGCCATCCGAGGATCGCAAACGAGCGCCAACGGCAAGCCGGCGCCCCGGCCGGAATCTTGGACGGTCGCTATCCCAGCGCCGTAGTCGGGCGCCCGAGCCGCCACACCAATGACGCTGCCCAGATCAACAGCGCACCAACCGCAACCAGCGCCGCCTTCTCGACCAGCCCCGTGTGGCCCGACGCGACGCCGACGACGACGGACAGCAACAGGAAGAAGATCACGACCTGAAGCGCAATCCGAACCACGCGAAGCATCGCCGCGATCCTACGCCCGGCCCCTCCTCGCTGCCACCCCCTCGTTCGCGTGTTCGCATCTCCACTCGAATCGAGTGCGAACAGGCGCTCGTCCAGGTAGCCGAACAGGTGGAACGGCTCGATGCCGACGTATGCGCTGTTCAGTCCTCGCTTGAGCAGGCTCCAGAAGCTCTCCAGCCCGTTGGTGTGGGCGCGACCGTCCACGTAGCACTCGGCGTGATCGACCGTTTCATGGGCGTACAAGTCGCCCCAGATACCGGTAGCTCGGATGCACGTCGGTGTAGACCTTCGCGCCGGGAGCAACGTTCTCCGCAATCGCCCCCCGATGCGCGCGGATGGGAGCTCTTTGGCCCGCTCCACTCGAAGGGATCGGCCAATCCGCTGAGCGGAGCGGAGGCTGAGCGGTGGCGGTTGAGTACAGGCTGCTCGGTCCGCTGGAGGCCCACGCCCCGGCGCGGCCGGTATCGATGCCCGATTCCCTACGCTCTGCCGGAGCATCAGATGAAGCTTCGCCTCGGCGCACTGCTCCTCTCATTGCTGGTCTGGCCCGTGGCCGTCGGATGTGGCGGTGCCGACGTCGAGCCACGAGAGCCGAGTGGCGGCGTCGGCGACGCGGGCCCCATCCACGTGCACGGGCTCGGCATCAATCCGGGCGACGGCGCGCTTTTCGTGGCCACCCACACCGGGCTGTTTCGCGCCGCCCCGGGAGAGACCACGGCGCGGCGGGTGGCGGGCCGCTTTCAGGACACGATGGGCTTCACCGTGATGGGGCCCGACCGCTTCCTGGGCTCCGGGCACCCGGACGGGCGCGAGGGCCTTCCACCCTTCCTGGGGCTGATCCGCTCGACCGACGCCGGGCGCACCTGGGAACCGGTCTCGCTGCTGGGCAAGCGCGACTTCCACGTCCTCGAGGCGGCCGGTGAACGCATCTATGGCTACGGCTCCGACTTCGAGACCCGCGAGGCCAGCCTGCTTGCCAGCGACGACAGCGGGCGCACCTGGCAGGAGCGGACGACCCCCGAGCCGCTGCTTTCGCTCGCGATCGATCCCGACGACCCCGACCGGATCGTCGCGTCGGGCGAGCAGCGCCTGTATTCGTCCTCCGACGCCGGTAGGGGTTGGCGGCCAATCGCGGACGAGCCCGGCCTGCTGGCGTGGACCGGGCCAGACACCTTGCTCGTAATGCGCCTGGACGGCTCCGTCGCCCGTAGTGGCGACGGCGGGAGGAGCTGGGAGCAGACCGGCAAGGCCGGGGGCAGGCGGCCGCCTTCGACAGCGCCGGCCACGAGCTCTACGTCGCCCTGCACGACGGGACGATCAAGCGCTCGGTCGATGGCGGGGGCCGCTGGCGAGTGCGCGCGCGACCGTGAGCGGCGACTGTCAGGACGATCAACGCGTGAATTGCGCCTGAGTGACCAACGTCACACGACGACGATCCGCGACCACGCGGCCGTCCGCGGGTACCGTCGAGGGGTGAGTTCTTGCGAGCCGCAGACCGGAGCCTTCGTCTTCGCCGACATCGCCGGCTACACCGCGCTGACCGAGGCGCACGGCGACGCCGACGCCGCCGAGCTGGCGGCCACGTTTTGCAGCGCGATCTCCGACGTCGCGGCGGCCAGCGGCGGCGAGGTGATCAAGACGATCGGCGACGCGGTGATGGTCCGTCACAGGGATCCCTCCCAAGCGGTGGCTCTCGGCCTCGCCGCGGCGCACGAAGTCATCGCCGGCCACGGATCCCCCGCCGTTCGCGTCGGCATGCACCACGGCCCGGCCATCGCCCGCGGCGGCGATTGGTTCGGGGCGACCGTGAACCTGGCCGCACGCGTCGCGGCAATCGCCGCAGGCGGCGAGGTGCTCCTGACCAAGGCCGTCCGCGACGGAGCCGAAGCGCTCGAAGGCGTGGTGTTCGAGAGCCGCGGGGAGCAGCGGATCAGAAACGTCTCCGCTCCCGTTCCGCTCTTCGCGGCGGTGCGCGACGACCGCAGCCGCGAGGCGCGCCACCTCGACCCCGTCTGCCGCATGCTCGTCGCCGAGGGTCGCGAGGCGGGCAGCTTTCGGCACCGCGGCACGCTCTACCGCTTCTGCTCCCTCGAGTGCGCCCGGCGGTTCCTACGCGACCCCGACGCCTACACCCGTGGAGAACGGGGCGCCTAACCTCGGGGCGAGGCGGCCCGCCCCAGCTCCCGGTCTCGGTGAAGGCGCCTGCACCGCCGCCGTCGACACGCCCCTTCGCTCCTGCGAAGTCACCGGTGCCGCCCGCGATGGTTCCCGAGCCCCGCTGGATGAACGAGGACTCGGTCGGCAGGATCTCGCGCAGCTTCATCGGCGCCGTGACGGACCCGCGCCGGAAGGCGAGTGCGCGAGTTCTGGGCGGTGATCGAGGCGTTCCTCGCCGGTCTGGGCTAACCGGTGCGGCTACTTTCCATTTGCCGGCTCGGCACGATGCAGCGCGCCCGCCGCGGGCGTGTAGATGCTCTCGTGACCGTCGTCCCAGCTGATGCGATAGCGCGGCGAAGGCGCCCCGTGAACCACCTCCTTGATTACGCCTGTGCGAGGCGGTCGCTCGGTCGACTTGGACTCAACCTTCACGCGATCGCCGGCCTTCAACTCCATGCCCTCACCTCCTGGCTGACGTCGCGTAGCGTGATATCAGAAGCCGGGCCGAGGCCCGGCCGTCGAGCAGTGGGAGCCTTATGACGACCGCTGACCAGTCTAAGCCCGGCGGCGAAGCGCTGGGCTCGAATTCCGAGCGAGATCTGGCCAAGTTGGTTCCAGGCCCAGGGTCGATGATCCGGCGCTACGCGAGCGATCCGCGCATCCTCGCGGCCGCCGCTTACGGGCTGCTGCTGCAGCTCGCCCATCCGACCGTCGCGCACGGCGTTCGTGAGCACTCCGGCTACCAGCGCGATCCGCTCGGGCGCCTGTTGCGCTCCACCGACTACCTGACCGTGATGTGCTTCGGCGGGGCCGACGCCGCGCTGCGCTGCGCGCGGGCGCTGCGCGAGATGCACGAGCGGATCAAGGGCGTGGCTCCCGACGGGCGGCGCTACGACGCCTTCGAGCCGGAGGCCTGGGCGTGGGTCCACGTCACGCTGGGCGACGCCATGATCAGCGGCAACCGGCACTTCGCCAGCCCCATGTCTGACGACCAACGGGAGCGCTTCTACTCCGAGTGGCGCGCGGTCGGGCGCCTCGTGCAGGTGGGAGAAGCTGACCTCCCCGGCGACTGGGCCGGCTATCGAGAGTACTTCGATCACATGGTCGCCGACCGGCTCGAGGACAACGATCAGGTCCAGCAGTTCCTCGCGTTCATCCAGCGGGACATCCGCTCACCGCTGCCGGTGCTCGACGGGCTCGCATGGCGGCTCGCCTGGACCCCGTTCGGAAGGCTGTTCTGGGTCGCGACCGTCGGGCTGCTGCCACCCGAGTTGCGCGAGCGCTTCGGCGTGCGCTGGACCGGTGTGCGAGAGCGCGAGTTTCGCGCCCTCGCTGCGGCATCGCGCGCCACCACACCGCTGATGCCGGCCGTCAGGTACGTCATCTCGCCCGAGCACGCCCTGCGCTGGCGCCGCGAGTCCATCGAACGCGCGTACGCCGCACCGGCCCACACGCCGGCAGCGGTTCGCGGGGCCTCAGCCTCGCGCCACCGCGGCGACCGCCTTGATCGCTGAGTCGACGTCGTCCGTCGTGTTCGCGACGCTCGGACCGAAGCGGAGGTAGCGCGTCGAGTACGGGGTCACGCTGGCAACGACGCGATGCTCCGCGCGCAGCCGCTCGACCACATCGAGCGCCTCGGCGCCGGCGACGTCGACACACACGAGGCCGGCCGACAGCGACTCGTCGGCAGGGGTCCTAAGCCTCACACCGCGGATGGCGGCGAGACCTTGCTTCAGGCGGGCGGCCAGACCGTGCGTCTCCTCCGCGACCTGCGCTCGACCCCCGAGCTCGCCGTGGAAGCCGATCGCATCGGCAAGTGCCCAGCGGTGCTCGAAGGAGTGGAAGCCTCCGGGCGTCATCAGCGGCCCATAGGGAGTCTCGGTGGGCGCACGGCCCTCGAGCCATGCCAGGTAGGCGCGGGCGTCGAACGAGGGGATCGTCGGCGCTAGGCGCGCCCAAGCGTGCGGAGCCGCCCGGATCAGGCCCGTTCCGCGCGGGCCGAAGAGCCACTTGTGACAGCCCGAGACGAACACGTCGACGCCGAGCTCCAAGGGGGAAGCGTCCTCCACCCCGAAACCGTGGACCGCATCGACGCAGAGCAGAATCCGTTCGTCCGCGCGGCGGCCGCGGTTGGCGCTGGTGACCGCGTCCGCGATCTCGCGCAAGGGCAGCTTCACCCCTGTCGACGAGTGCACCCACGTCAGCGCCACGCAGCGGGTCCGGGCGCTGAGAGCGCGGGACACGGCCGAGGCGATCGCGTCCACCGAGACGGACTCCGGCGCGTCGTAGAGCCGGATGCGGCGAACCCTCGCTCCGTCCAGCTGTTCGCGTAGCCGTAACGACTCATGCGTGGCGTAGAAGTCGTGGTCGGTGGTGAGCACCTCATCGCCGGGCTCGAGCCGCAGGCGCGCGTAGACCAGGCCAATCCCCATCGTGGTGGAATCGGTGAGCGCCACTTCGTCGGGCGGCGCTCCGAGGTAGCCGGCCACCGAGGCGCGCGCGGCGTCCTCGAGGGCGACTTCCGACTCCCGTAGGTAAACGGCTGCGTTCGCGTCGAGCGCGCGGCGGTGCCGCTCGATCGCGTCGCGCACGCGACGCGGGTGCGAGGCGAGCAGGAAGGTGGTGAGGTTGACGTACTCGCCGTCAAGTGCGAACTGGCGCTGGCGCTGCCGCGGGCCGGACGCACCGGTCGCGGTGGGCGCCGCGTCGTCTCGTCCGTCCAGCTGCCGTGCGGCGGCGTACCCGCTGGCGCCGCCGAGCGCCGACGCGCCGGCCAGCACACCGCCTCGAGCGGGCGGGGCGTTGTGCCGTCGGCACCCATGACCGCGAGATGGCCGTCTCGGATCAACGCGATCCGCCGACCGTCGGGCGACCAGGCGGGCGAGGAGTAGTCGTGCTCGTCTCCGAGCAGGAGCCTCTCGCCGGTTCCGTCCGCGTTCGCGAGCAGGAGATCACCCGAGCCGTGCTCGACTCCTCTCTCGTAGCGCGCGAAGACGATCCGGCTCCCGTCCGGTGACCAGCCGAGAGAAAACTCATCGGCGTCTGGCGTGCGGCTCAACCGCTTCAGCGCGGACCCGCCCGGGGCGCTGGCGAACAGATCGAATCGCCCCCCGACTTCGCGGGAGAACGCGATCCGGGTGCCATCCGGCGACCACGCGGGATCGACCTCGGCGGCGCGTCCGCGGGTCAGGCGGCGCTCAGCGCCGGAGCCATCGAGCCCCATCAGGTAGACGAATGGCGGAAGTCCGCGGCTCGGCCCAGCGAGCGCGCGCTGGAAAGCCACTGTCGTCCCGTCGGGCGACACCGCGGGCGCCGCGTTGCTCGCCAGCCGGCCGCGACGGGGCGGTTCGAGGAGCATGCGCGCGACAGACCCGTCCAGCGCGACGCGAGCGAGGTACCGAGCTATACCCAGGAGTTGTGGATCGGCGTGAAGGGAAGGGCGGCGTACCCTCCCGGTTGTTGAAGACCGAACGCCGGCGAGGGCCGGCAAGGAGGGCACGCCATGGGAGATGTTCG
>JBOGXT010000312.1:0-5018 GCA_050694635.1 Thermoleophilaceae bacterium | reverse complement strand
GCCTCGCCGCCGGCGCGGTCGAGCAGGAGGGCGAACTCGTCGCCCCCCAGCCGCGCGGCGGTGTCGCCCTCGCGGACGCACCCGCGCAGGCGGTCGGCCACGGCCTTCAGCAGCTGGTCGCCGGCGTGATGGCCGTGGCTGTCGTTGACGGCCTTGAACTCGTCGATGTCGAGCAGCAGCACGCAGACGCCCGGCCGCCGGCTCGTCAGCACGTGCTCGAGCCGGTTGTGGAAGAGCGAGCGGTTCGCGAGCTGGGTGAGCGAGTCGTACAGGGCCTTGCGCTCGAGCTCGTGCTGGAGCGTCTCGAGCTGGCGCACGGCCTGCTCCAGCCGGTCGTACTGGAGCGCGACCGTGATGTTGCCCGTGAGCGTCTCGAGCAGCCGCAGGTCCTCCTCGGTGAAGCTGCGGTCCACGCTTTCGCGGCCGGCGACGAAGAACAGGCCGACGCTGCCGGCCTCTCCTTGCAGCGGCGCGACGATGCCGGTCTCCATCCCGCGCGAACCGAAGTATCCGCGCAGCTCGAGGTCCTGGGTGGTCGAGACGTGCAGCGGCCCGGGCAGCGCGCTCGCCAACCGGCGGAGCCGCTCCGCGAGCGCCTCGTCCATCGGCTCGAGCATCCTCCGGCCGCCGTCGCGCGCGAGCGACGAGCGGGCCGAGCGATGCGGCTCGGCCGAGAACAGCACGAGCTCCACCGCCGACACCCGGAACGCCTCGGCGGTCCTTTCCAGCAGCGCCTCCAGCTCGGGCACGATCTCGGACGAGCGCGAGAGCGTGCGCGTGGCCTCGTAGAGGAAGCCGAGCTCGGCGCTGCGTCGGCGCTCGCGCATGTAGGCGCGGTAGGCGAGCAGCAGCAGTGCCGTGGGCGGGACCAACAGCAGCCCCGCCTCGGGGCGGGCGGCCACCACGGCCGTGGCGGCCAGGCCGAGGCAGGTGTTGCTGAGCGCGACGGTCCAGTTGCCGAGCAGCATGTCCATGCGCTGGCGCGGGTGGAGGCTGGCCTCCGCCAGGCTGACGGCGGCGCCGACGCAGACGTCCGCCACGAGCGTGTTCGCCGACACGGCCGCGAAGACCGCCACCCAGACCATCGGCTCGAGCGGGTCGCGGCCGATCGAGAGCGCGTCGAGGACCAGGAGCGCCGCGCACGTGCCGAGCGTGAACTGGGCGGTGTTGAAGAACGCCTTGAACGGCGGAATCTCCCGGTCGAGCAGCAGCGCGAACGAGGAGCCGACGAGCCCGGCCAGCACCAGCTCCGCCGGCTCCATGAAGAGCAGCCCCACCACGAGGGGCAGCTCGGCGAGCGACAGCGAGTGGGTGCTGCGCCGGAAGTGGATGTGGACCACCCAGCGCTCAGCGGCCGCGAAGCCCGCGGCGACGACCCACCAGGGCACCTCGACCGGCGACGCGCCGACCACCACGTCGCGCACGTGCGTCAGGTACACCGCACCGGCCACGACCGCCAGGAGGCCGCCGAAGATCCAGATCTTGGCCTCGAGGGCCAGAGGCCGCCGCAGCAGGCTCACCTCGCTACTCCGCGAAGTCGGTCGTGCGCTGGAAGCCCGCGGCGCGGAAGCTGCTGCGGGTCGGGTCGACCGCCCCGCCGGAGGTGCGCGGGCAGTCGCAGCGGAAGCTGGCGCGTGTCCACTCGGCCTCGAGCGGCGTCCCCTCCGCGTTGCGGAAGCTCGCCCTCCGGAAGCTCGCGCGCGTCCAGTCGATCAGGCCGGTAACGGGCGACACCAGCGGGTTGGGCGTCAGGCCGAGGTTGGCGGTCCCGCTCCCGCGGAGCGCGGCCGCGACGTCAAGCTCACCGCCGGCGCCCGGTACGTCTTGGAGTGTGCTCAGCATCGCCCCCTTGACGCGGTCGGGCGACCAGTTCGGATGCTCGTCGACGATCAGCGCCGCGGCGCCGGAGACGAGCGCGGCCGCCATCGAGGTTCCGCTCAGGCGGAAGTAGCGACCGTCGACGATGCACTGGGGACACAGCTCGGCGAAGTCGCTCCCTGGCGCAAGCGGAGCCACGAGACGCGTGCCCGGCGCCAGAACTTCCGGCTTGTGGACGCCATCCTGCGTCAGCCCGCGGCTCGACCAAGGAGCGAGCACGTCATCGGATAGCTCGTTGGTGCCAAGGTCGTCGACAGCCCCGGCGCTGATCACATAGGGGTCGTTGCCGGGGGCGTAGGAGACGGCGTCCGGCGACGTCCCCTCGTTGCCCGCGGCCGCCACGACGACGATCCCGCTGAACCAGGCGCTCTCCACGGCCGCGTCGAGCGGATCGGTCAGGTACGACTCGGCCACCGTCGAGGAGAGCGAGAGGTTGATGACCCTGATGCCCAGCCGGCGCCGGTGGTCGACGGCGAACTGGATTCCGTAGATGACGTCAAGCACAGTGGTGTTGCCGTCGTCGTCCGCGACCTTGACCGAGATCAGCTCGGCGGCGGGCGCGACGCCGAAATGGCGTCCGCTGCCGGCGATCAGACCCGCCACGTGCGTCCCGTGGCCAAAGTGGTCGTTGGCGTCGCTCGCGCACGGGTTGGTGACCGCCGAGGCCACGACCCGGGAGCGCCTGCGGCTTCCGGGAGCGAGGAAGTCGGGGAGGTCGCCCGCGATGCCCGTGTCGATCACCGCTACGCCGACGCGGCGCCCGGTGGCGTAACGCCAGGCGTCGTCGACCTGCATCGAGTGGTGATAGGGCTGGGCGGACGGCCAGCGGTACGGACGACGCAGCCTGCGGCCGGTGTACTCCAGTGGGGGCGCCGGAGTGGTGGTGGCGTCGGTCGCGGGGCAGCGAAAGCCGCCGCTCTCGTCGTCGTCCTCGTCGCCCTCGTCGTCCTCGTCGCCCTCGTCCTCGTCGCCTTCGCCGTGCCCATTGCCCTCCGTCGGGTGGCCGGCCATGCCCGCGTTCTGGGAGACCGCGTACACGTCGGCGCTGGCCTCGAGCCGTTCTGCCGCCTCGGCCTTGAGGTCGGCGCCGAAGCCGTTGATCACGTCCAGCCCCGGCGAGGTCACCTGGCCACCCAGGCTCTCGACGAGGGCGGCACCCTGTGACGGCGTCGACCCCTCTTCCATCTGGACGATGTACTCGGCGCCCCACGCGTCGCGCGTGGAGACGACAAGCAGGAGTGCGAGCGCCAGGACGAGCGCTACGGCGAATCGGAGTCGGAAGACGATCGTGAGCTCAGCCATGCGATTGGCGCCCCTCCTGTGGGGAGTCGATTGCGTCCGGCAGCTGAGCCGCCTCCCCGGGAGAGGCCTCTGGCTTTGCGTCCCCACCTCGCAGCGGGTTTGCCCTGATCGGTTCTAGACGCCTATCGGCATGGGGCGTTTGGGCCCCAATCGGATATCCCGGTTATCGAACAGCCGTCCGGCCGCGCTCCCGGATGAACGCCCCGATCAGCTCCGCCAGCCGCCCGGGGCTGTCCTCGGGCGAGAAGCTGCGGGCGCCCTCGATCCACTCGAGCCTCGCGCCCGGGATGAGGGTGGCGAGGCGCTCCGCGTGCGCCGGCGGGAAGAAGCGGTCGTTCTCGGACCAGGCGATCAGCACGGGCTTGTCCCAGCCCGCAAGCTTCGCGGCCGCGTCGAGCGTCTCGGCCGAGTCGAGGCCACCCAAGAAGCGCCGCGTGTCACGGCGGATCGCCCCGTCGCTCAGCACCGGCAGCACGTACGAGTCCTCGGCCTCCCGGTCGATCGGCTCGTTCGTGAGCCAGCCGTAGGCAATCGGCAGGCGGCGCAACGGGCGCAGCCGCAGGCCGCCGAATGCGACGGGGATGGCGCCCGGTATGCGAGCCGGGGCGAGCACGATGCGGAAGAAGCGCGGCGGGAAGTTGTCGAAGGCGTCGCAGGAGGTGAGCACGAGAGCGCCGATCCGCTCGGGCCGGCGCGTCGCCAGGATCTGAGTGATCCCGCCGCCGGTGTCGTTGCCGACGACGGTCACGTCCGTCAGGTCGAGCTTCTCGATCGAGTCCGCGATCAGGTCGGCGAGGGCGGGCGGGCGAAGGTCGGCGTCCCTCGGCATCGGCTCGAGGTGCGAGCCGAGCGGCATGTCGAGCGCCACGCGGGTGAAGCCGCGGAGCCGCGGGACGACCCTGCGCCACAGGTTCGCGTTGACCAGGGCGCCGTGCACGAACACGATCGCCGGGCCCTCGCCGGTCACGTGGGCGCGGATGCGGCGGCCCCCGCCAAGGTCGAGGGTCCGCACCGGCCCCAGCTCCGGCGAACGCCAGCTCGCTCGGTCGTTCATCGGGTTGACCCTACGCCAGCAGCACGATCTTGCCGAGCTTGCCGCCCGCCTCGAAGCGGTCGTAGGCCCGCTCGGCCTCGTCCAGGGGGAAGGTCTCGGCCACCGGCACGGTCACCCGCCCATCCCCAAACAGGGGGAGCACCTCCTTCTCCACCAGGCGCATCGCCGTCGCCTTCTGCTCGAGCGGGCGCGCGCGCAGGGTGGAGCCGTGGATGCGGGCGCGCTTCTGCATCACCTGCAGCAGGTTGATCTCGGCCGTGGGGCCGGTGCCGCCGACCCCGATCACCGCGATGCGGCCGCCGGTGGCGAGCGACGCCAGGTTGCCGGCGAGGTTGCCGGCGCCGACCAGCTCGAGGATCACGTCATAGGGACCTTCGTCGGCGAAGCCCTCGGGGTCGATCGCCCGGGCGCCCAGCTCCTCCACCGCGGGCCGGTGCTCCTCGTGGCGGACGGTGGCCGTGACGGTTGCTCCGGCCGCCTTTCCGAGCTGGACCGCCGCCGTGCCGACGCCGCCGGCCGCGCCGTGCACGAGCAGGTGCTCGCCGGGACGCAGGCCGGCCTGGCTGAAGACCGCGTCGTGCGCGGTGGTGAAGACCTCTGGGAGACCGCCCGCCTTGGGCCAGTCGAGGGGATCGGGCACGGGCATCGCCGCTCGCTCGTGCACCAGGGCGAGCTCGGCGTGGCCGCCGCCGCCCACCACGGCCATGACGCGGTCGCCCTCGCCGAAGCGGGTGGCATCCGGGCCGAGCGCCTGGACCTCGCCCGCGAGCTCCAGGCCGGGGAT
>JBOGXT010000311.1:0-5026 GCA_050694635.1 Thermoleophilaceae bacterium | reverse complement strand
AGCGACTCGAGCAGGTCGGCGCGCGTGAGGATCCCGGCCGCCCGCCCGTCCATCGTGACGAGCACCGCCTCGCGCTTGTCGGCGAGGAGCTCGACCGCCTCGCGCACGGCGTCGTCGGCGGCCACCGCGGGGAAGGGCGGCTCCATCACCTCGACGATGTCGGCGCCGAGCAGGGCCGGATCGTCCATCACGTGCCGCAGCAGCCCGCGCTCGCTGACCGATCCCACCACGGTGTGGGGGTCGTGCCCGGAGACGACCGGCAGCTGCGAGACGCGGTGCTCGTGCAGCAGCGCCACCGCGTCGCGCCCCTTGGCGTGGGTCTCGACGGTCAGGAGCGGCGGAATCTCCCCCTCCTCGTGCTTGCGCCGCAGGACGTCCCCGACGGTCAGCTCCTCCTCGCGCTCGAGGAAGCCGTACTGGCGCATCCAGGCGTCGTTGAAGACCTTCGACAGGTAGGAGCGGCCGCCGTCGGGCAGGATCACCACGACCATCGCGCCGGGGTCGTCCACCTCGCGCGCCACCTGGTATGCGGCGTAGAGCGCCAGGCCGCAGGAGCCGCCCGCGAGGATGCCCTCGCACTCGGCGAGCTTGCGGGTCCAGAGGAACGAGTCCTTGTCGGAGACGGTGACGTAGCGGTCGACGATCGAGGGGTCGTAGGTCTCCGGCCAGAAGTCCTCGCCCACGCCCTCGACCAGGTACGGCTTGACCTCGTCGTTCGAGTAGATCGACCCCACGGGGTCGGCGCCGATGATCTCGATGTCGGGGTTCTGCTCGCGCAGGTAGCGCCCGGCGCCGGTGATCGTGCCGCCCGTGCCGACGCCCGCCACGAAGTGCGTGATGCCGCCGCCGGTCTGGCGCCACAGCTCCGGGCCGGTGGTCCGGTAGTGGGCTTCGGGGTTTGCCATGTTGCGGTACTGGTTGGGCTGGAAGGCGCCGGGGATCTCCTCGGTCAGCCGGTCGGCCACCCGGTAGTAGGACTGGGGCGACTCCGGCGACACGTCGGTGGGGGCGACCACGACCTCGGCGCCGTAGGCACGCAGCAGGTCGATCTTCTCCTTCGACATCTTGTCCGGCATCACGGCGATCACCCGATAGCCCTTGAGCGAGGCGGCCATCGCGAGCCCGGCGCCCGTGTTGCCGCTGGTGGGCTCGATGATCGTGCCGCCCGGCTTCAGCTTGCCGTCGCGCTCCGCCGCCTCGATCAACGCGATCGCGGCGCGGTCCTTGATCGACCCGCCGGGGTTGAGCGCCTCCACCTTCGCCACCAGCTGTGGCTTGAGCGACTTCCCGAGCCGCGAGAGGCGCACGAGCGGCGTGTCTCCGACCGCATCGAGGATCGAGTCCTTGATGTCGGTCGCCGTGCCGGACGCCGTCTTCATGCCACTCCCCACGATATAGCCTGCCTACCCGGAATGAGGGCCCTGGTGATCACCGAGCACGGGCCGCCGGAGGTGCTGCGCGTGCAGGAGCGGCCCGACCCCGTGCCCGGGCCGGGCGAGGTGCTTGTGCGGGTGCGCGCCGCGGGGGTCAACTTCGCCGACCTGCTGGCGCGCTGCGGCCTCTACCCGGAGGCCCCGAAGCCGCCCTGTGTGGTGGGCTACGAGTTCGCCGGCGAGCTGGAGTCCGAGGCCGGCGACCTGCCGGCCGGCGCGCGGGTGATGGGCGGCGTCCGCTTCGGCGCCTACGCCGAGCGGGTCGCCGCCCTGCCGGCCAACCTGATCCCGCTCCCGGAGGAATGGAGCTTCGCCGAGGGCGCCGCCGTGCCCGTCGCCTACATCACCGCCTTCGCCGGGCTCGTGCGCTTCGGCGGGCTGCGCGCAGGCGAGCGGGTGCTGATCCAGGCGGCGGCCGGCGGCGTGGGCATCGCCGCCACGCAGGTGGCGAAGCTGACCGGCGCGGAGGTCTACGGCACCGCCTCGCAGGGCAAGCACGACGCGATCGCGTCGTTCGGCGTGGACCACCCCGTCGACTACGACTTCGTCGGTGCGGTCCGCCGCATCGCGGGGGAGCGGACACCGCTCGACCTCGCCTTCGACGCCATCGGCGGCCGAAGCTTTCGCAGGAGCTTCTCGCTGCTGCGGCCCGGCGGACGGCTCGTCTGCTTCGGCGCATCGGAGATCCAGGAGGGCGAGCGCCGCAGCCCGCTGCGAGCGGCGCGGGTGCTGGCACGCATGCCGCGCTTCAACGCGATCAAGCTGATGCGGGAGTCGAAGTCGGTGATCGGGCTCAACATGCTGACCCTGTGGGACTCGAAGGGGACTTTCGAGGAGTACCTCGCTCCGCTGACGGAGTGGGCCGAGCAGGGGCGCATCCGCCCGGTGGTGGCGAAGGAGTTCCCGCTCGAGGAGGGAGCCGAGGCGCACCGCTACGTGCACGAGCGGCGCAACGTCGGGAAGGTCGTGCTGGTCGCGTGATGTACGCTTCCCTCTCCATGTCGCGCCCGGCCGACCTGCGACTCCTTCTTCTCCCCCTTCGGGGGGAATAACGCGTGGCGGCCGCCAGCCGCAAGCTCAAGGGGAATCAGGTAGGGCCGACGAAGAGGAACAGGACGACGACATGGACCGCGACGAGCAGCAGCGAGTAACGATCTTCGACACCACCCTGCGCGACGGGGAGCAGTCGCCCGGGATCTCGCTCGGCAGGCAGGAGAAGCTCGAGATCGCGCACCAGCTCGCCCGCCTGGGCGTGGACGTGATCGAGGCCGGCTTCCCGATCACCTCTCCCGGCGACTTCGAGGCGGTCCAGGCGATCGCGCGCGAGGTCCACGGTCCCGTGATCTGCGGGCTGGCGCGCACGGGCAAGCAGGACATCGACGCGGCCTGGAACGCCGTCAAGGACTCCGAGCGCCCGCGCATCCACACCTTCATCGCCACCAGCGACATCCACATCGAGCGCAAGCTGCAGACCACGCGCGAGGACGTGCAGGGGCAGGCCCGCGCGGCCGTCGCGCACGCCAAGGGATACACCGACGACGTCGAGTTCTCGCCCGAGGACGGCTCGCGCTCGGACGTCGAGTTCATGGCCGAGGTGATCCAGATCGCGATCGACGAGGGCGTGACCACGATCAACGTGCCCGACACCGTCGGCTACACGATGCCCGGCGAGTACGCCGAGATGTGGCGCCGCCTGTACGAGCTCGTGCCCGGCCTGGCGGGGGTGACGACCTCCGTGCACTGCCACAACGACCTCGGGCTCGCGGTGGCCAACTCCTTCGCCGGCGTGATGGCCGGCGCGCGCCAGGTGGAGGGCGCCATCAACGGCATCGGCGAGCGCGCCGGCAACGCCTCGATCGAGGAGATCGTGATGCTGCTCCACACGCGCGAGTCGAGCGTCGGCGTGTGGACGGGCGTGAACACGCGCGAGATCGCGCGCACGTCGCGGCTGGTGTCGCGGCTGACGGGCTACCCGGTCCAGCCCAACAAGGCGATCGTCGGGCGCAACGCCTTCGCGCACGAGGCGGGCATCCACCAGGACGGCGTGCTCAAGGAGCGCACCACCTACGAGATCATGGACGCCACCACGATCGGCCTGGAGGCGAACTCGATCGTGCTCGGAAAGCACTCGGGCCGTCACGCGCTGCGAAAGGCGCTGGAGGAGCTCGGCTTCCAGGTGGACGGCGCCGCGCTCAACACCGCCTTCAAGCGCTTCAAGGAGCTGGCGGACAAGAAGAAGAAGGTGACCGCGCTCGACCTCGAGGCGATCGTCTCGGACGAGATGAAGCAGGCGCCGGCGGCCTTCGCGATCGAGTCGTTCGAGGTCGAGGCGTCCAACGTGAGGGCGCCGCTCGCGAAGGTCGCCGTGCGCATGCCGGACGGCACCGTGGAGTCGGGCTCGTTCACCGGCGACGGGCCGGTCGACGCCTTCTTCAGCGCCATCAATGCCGCCACCGGCCACGACGCGCGGTTGAAGGAGTACCACGTGTCGGCGGTCACCGGCGGGCGCGACGCGCTCGGCGAGGTGACCGTGCTGCTCGAGCTGGGCGGGCGCCTGGCCTCGGGGGCGGGCGTCTCCACGGACATCCTCGAGGCCTCCGGCAAGGCCTACCTGCGGGCCCTCTCCAACGCGCTGCCGGACGGCGCCGTGGCGGAGGCCGAGCGGGTGCTGGAGCGCGAGGCGCGCAGGACCCCGACGCCCTAGCTTCCTCGCCGGTGACGCTGACGATCACGGCGTTCCCCGGCCAGGGGGCGCTGGGCGACCTCTTCTGCTCGCTGGCGGGAGGACCGAGGCACTAGCCCCGCCCGAAGCCCTCCGCCACAATGCCGCACGTGGCGGAGGGGTTCACCTGGCGCGACGGCGAACGCACCATTCGGTTCGGGGCCGGCGTGGCCGACCAGGCGCCGCACCTGTTCGAGCAGAACGGGTTCGAGCGCTCCGTGTTGCTCACCACCGAGCGCGCGGCCGCGAGCGAGCCCGGCCTCGCCGGCGCGGCCGACGCGGTCGTCCACGTGCCCGCCGGGAGGGTCGACGAGGTCTCGGCCGCCCTGCTCGGCCAGGTGCCCGACGGCGTCCCTCTCGTCGGGCTCGGCGGCGGCCGCGTGGTGGACACCGCGAAGGCGCTGGCCGGCGCAAGGGGGGTCCGGTGCGCGGCGATCCCGACCACCCTCTCCGGCGCCGAGATGACGCCGTTCCACCGGCTCCCGGCCGGGGTGGACGGAGCCCGCATGGTCCGGCCCGCCCTCGTGATCGGCGACCCCGAGCTGATGGCGAGCGCCCCGCTGACGCGTCTCGCGGCGAGCGCCATGAACGCCCTCGCCCACGCGATGGAGGCGCTCTACACGCCGCTGCGCTCTCCGGTCACGGACCTCGCCGCGCTGCGGGCCGCCGCCCTTCTGGCCGAAGGGGTGACCCGCGACCCGGGCGGGCGCGAGCAGCTCGCT
This sequence comes from Thermoleophilaceae bacterium, assembly GCA_050694635.1. Classification (GTDB taxonomy): domain Bacteria; phylum Actinomycetota; class Thermoleophilia; order Solirubrobacterales; family Thermoleophilaceae; genus JACVRW01. The sequence continues at coordinate 149 of JBOGXT010000311.1, read as the reverse complement.
CTCGGCGCGCTGCTCGCCGGCTGGGCGTCCGGTTCCACCGGCATCGCCTTCCACCACGCGGTCTGCCAGAACGTGGTTCGCGCGGCGGGGTCGCCCCACGCCGAGACCAACGCCGTGGTGTTGCCGCACTCCGCCCGCCTCATGGCCGG